>JAQBEG010000300.1:0-3344 GCA_032123985.1 Deltaproteobacteria bacterium | reverse complement strand
GCCTACGCACGATATGAGCAAGGAAAATCTATGCCGACCGTCGAGAAGCTGGAACAGCTACTCAAAGCGATTGCGCCCGACCAGAAAATCGTGTGGCACATTGACGCGTGAACCTGAATCCCTAGTTCCGCGCTTCGGGTTTGAGCTGTGTTACGTCTGGTGTAGTGCACCACCGAAAGCATGATGCGAAAACAAAGGGGTCTTGAGGCCTAGAGATGATGGCCTTCGACACGACAAAGCCGGCGATCGACGCGATCACGCCTTCGAAGTTTCCGTTCTCGATGCTGGATCAGCCCGAAAACCACTTTGCGGGCACACGTCTCCCGATCTTGGTGCCGCGGGAGACGAGATTTCTGGCGACGTTACGCGACGCGTCGCAGCGACACGACGGGGAGATGCTTACGCCCGCCGCGGTGCTCGACGTTCAGCTCGATCGCGATTCCTGGTCGTCCTCGCACGAGCGCATGCAGCGCAGCGCACGGCGACCTTCGCGGCCACCGGGTTCGCGGTTCGTATCGCGGTCGCCTGCAAGCCGGGAATGTGCCGAAGTAGATTTCGTCGGGTGTGCGCGCTCCGAAGCGCGAGTGCGGCCGCTCGGCGTTGTACCAGGCGACGTAGTGGTCGAGCTCGCGGCCGAACGCGTCTCGCGCCAACGGAACGATCGGCAACAGGCGCGCGCACTCGTTCTTCATCGACTTGATGAACCGCTCGATGACGGCGAGGCTGCCGTACTTGCCGATGGCGCCGAAGCGTTGCTGGATGCCGCGACGGACGCAGAAGGCCCCGAACTCCTCCGCTGTGAACTGAACGCCGTGATCGGTGATCAGGTGAGCGGGCCAACGCTTGACCCGTCGGCGCACTCCGCCGAAGAAGGTCGTCATGTCGCCCGCGGTCGGCTCCTTCTTGAACCAGGCGGACCCGATGGCTCGCCGCGAGAAGTGATCGACAACGACGGCGACCCACCAACAAAATGGCCAGCGCTGCGGCAACGCAAATGGCAACCAGGGGATCCAGAAGCCGCCGAAGGTTGGGACGGTGGTCAAGTCGACGTGCCAAACGTGGTTCGGAACTTTCGCTGTGAGGGCTCTTGGCTTCGCGGGTCGACTCGATTTGGGAGGCGGTTTCGGTGCGGGCTTCGACATGCGACGCACGGTGGTCGTGCCGAGATGAAGACCGGCGCGTGCCAAGACGCTGGCGATGCGGCGAGTTCCCATCTTCGGACAGAGCACCTTCAACCGTTGCACGAGGTAGCCGACGAGCGCATCAGGCCCTTCGCCATCGAGTCGCTGAGTCCAGGACGCGACCGTCAGCGGGGTGACGAGGAGGCGTCTCGCGGTTTCTGCCTGCGACCAGGCCCTCGCGGCACGCAGCGCCAGAATCGCGAGTCGCTCATTCGGCGGATAGTGCGGCCTGTGCTGGGCTGGGAGGCGCTCCTTCGCGGAGAAGATCGACCTCACGCTGCAGCCGGTCGATTTCCTCCTGGGCCCGGATTTGAGCGTCGGGGTCGTTCGCGACGCGGGCCAGTGCGTGGGTGAATGCGATCGTCGCCATCGAGACGGCGTGAATGATCGAGGAGCGGACGTGGCGGGACCAGCCTTTTGGAAGCGGGACCGCTTGCGACGCGGAAGGGGACATCGGCAGCTCCTGCGCTTGGATAAGACGCCCAGGATACGGACGATGCTGGGCACCGCGGGAGCCTCGATGGAAGTCCTTGGCGTCGGGCCTGGATGCACCGTAGACTCACCGAGCGGTCCGCTCGGTTGGAAAATGCGGAGCGGGGGATCAATTCAGTGCCGGAGATTTGCCGGTTTTTCGGGATCGTGGTGACAATGTACTACGACGATCACTCACCGCCGCACTTCCACGCGAAGTACGGAACGTCCCGGGTCGTGATCGGGCTTTCGGATCTGGCGGTGCTCAGGGGCGGATTGCCGCCGCGAGCCTTGGGGCTCCTTATGGAATGGGCGGTGCAGCATCGTGAGGAGCTCGAGGAGAATTGGACCATGTCGCGCTCGAAGCAACCGCTCAAGTCGATAGCACCTTTGGAGTAGCCCATGACGATCCCCAGCGTGATCTCCGTCGAGCAAACCGGCCCCTACCGACTCCGGCTCCGATTCGATGACGGAGCGGAGGGAGAGATCGACGTTCAATGCACGACCACGTTCGAGGGCGTGTTCGAGCCTCTCAACGACCCCGGATTCTTCTCGCAAGTGCGCGTCGATGACGACGCGGGGACGATCGTGTGGCCGAACGGTGCCGATCTCGACCCGCTCGTGCTTCATTCAAAAGTCACTGGGATTCCGATCGCGCTGGATTTGCCGAAGCGGAAGACGGGGTAGGGTTCCAGTCAGGTGGCTCTCCGGCTGTTAACCGGGCGCCGAGAAGTTTGTATGTGCGTTACGCCTGGGGAGCCAGACCCCTCGAAATTCGAACTCGCGTGCTTGCTTTACTCAGATCAGCGCGGGTCCAATCTTCGTCGCGAAGAACAGGCCACAGCAGTACGGTTCGGCGCCTGCAAGGCGTTCATCTTCAATGCGGATGCGGTCTTGGCGAGGGACAGGCGTTTCAATACTACTCCGCCGTCAACCGATGCGTGGTCAGCGCCCCCGAGAACGACTCCTCGCCCAGCGTCACATACAGCACGCCGTCATGGACCGAGAGTTCGAACGCCATTCGGCGATCTAGGCGTTCGGCCAGCGCCCCGACGAGCGCCCGGTCGAGGCCGTAGAGCTCGATTGATTCCTCGCGATGGATGCGCTCGCCCGCGAGGGAACCCCAGTAGCGCCTCGTATCGTGATGGGTGTAGACGGCAACGCGCGGCGTTGCCTTGCTGGCCCGATGCAGGCGGGCCGCGTCCGGCGAGCCGACCTCGATCCAATCCAGCACGGCGCCCGTCAGGTCGCGCACCTCGAGCGCCGGCCGGTCGGGATCCGCGAGTCCCTTCGAGAAGGCGAGACCCTCACGCCACTCGAGGCAGAACGCGAGCACGCGTGAGCACAGGAACGGTTCACTTTCCGACGGATGCCGCGCGACGCGCAAATCAACCGGCTCGTAGACGCCGCGATCCACATGGGAGAGCTGGATCGTGAATTGGTGGATCGTGGAGCCAAGGGCCAATGTCGCCTCGTTACTCAAAAGAGTCATGGTAGTCGAAGCGTCTGCTCAAGCCCGGCGTGCACCTTCGCGCCTTTTCACTCAGAAACCACGGTTGATATCCGCCCATCCCGGGCACTGTGCCGCACCAAGATACGGTCCGGGACGGCGCGAATAGACCAAGCACGCTCGCCTGACGCTCGAATTAGCGTCCAATCCCGACGAGATCGTAACTCCGCGGCACGGGCCCC
>JAQBEG010000299.1:0-7253 GCA_032123985.1 Deltaproteobacteria bacterium | reverse complement strand
CGTCGGCAAACCGATCTCGATTCTGCTGCAGCAGCAGAACGCGACTGTCACGATGTGCCATTCCCGTACCAAGGACCTTGCCGCCTTCTGTCGCTCGGCCGACATTCTCGTCGCGGCAGCCGGCAGTCCACGGATGGTGAAGGCGGATTGGATTCGACCGGGCGCGGCCGTGATGGACGTCGGGGTCAGCGAGGTCGACGGCAAACTCGTTGGGGACGTCGATTTCGATGCAGCCCAAGGCATCGCAGGTCTGATTACGCCCTCGCGACGAGGTATTGGCCCGATGACCATCACGATGCTGCTGCGTAATACGCTGAACGCCTACAAAGCTCGAAAGTTGGACCGGAAGACCCCGTGAGCGATCTCCTCCGCACGCCGCTCCATGCAGCGCACGTCCGGCACGGCGCCCGCATCGTCCCCTTCGCGGGCTACGAAATGCCGCTCCAGTACAGCTCGATCCGCGAGGAACACACCGCGGTCCGCGAGCGGGCCGGGCTCTTCGACGTTTCCCATATGGGTCAGATTCATCTCTCGGGTCCGCGCGCGAACGAAGCCCTCGAAGCACTCGTCACCTGCGAGATCGAATCGCTGCGAGTCGATCGGGCTCGTTATGGCCTGCTGCTCAACGAAGCGGGTGGCTGCGTCGACGACGTGATGGTGACACGCGAAGCGGCGGATCAGCTTTTTCTTTGCGTCAACGCCTCGAACCTCGACAAGGATCGCGCCTGGATCGAATCGAAGGTGGGGCCGGAGGTCGTGGTCGAAGATCGAAGTCGCGAAACCGCACTCCTGGCGCTGCAGGGACCGTCGGCGGCTGGCGTGCTCGCGAAGCTCGGCCCAGATATTTCGGATCTACCCAAGCGGTTCCGTGTCAATCGACTCGAGCTTGCGGGCGCGAGAGTTCTGGTCTCGGCGACCGGCTACACGGGCGCGCCCGGCTTCGAGCTCTATCTGCCGGGCGGCGACGCCGAAAACTTGTTCGAGGCCATTCTCGAAGTCGGCGCGGCGGAGGGTGTCCTGCCAGCAGGCCTCGGCGCGCGAGACACACTTCGACTCGAGGCTGCCCTTCCCCTCTATGGACACGAACTCGACGACACCACGACCCCCTTCGAGGCGGGCCTCGACCGCTTCGTGAAGCCACTCGAACGAAATTTCATCGGCGCAGCGGCGCTTTCAGCCGAGCCGAACGACTCGGCCATTCGACGCCTCGTCGGATTCGAAATGACCGGGCGTGGCATCGCTCGGGCCGACTACGAGATCGTCTACGAGGATCGCGTCGTAGGTCGCGTCACGTCTGGCGCACCCTCTCCGACGCTCGGAAAGTCGATCGGGCTCGGCTACGTTCCGCAACCCCTTAGCGAGACCGGCCAAATCCTCTCGATCAGAATCCGCAGCAAGGACGTCGCGGCTGAAGTCGTCGAACTACCTTTTCTGCGCGGGCCAGGAAAAAAATAGAAACCGAGCGTGATCCGTTCGGGCACAAAGGGAGCAATCGGCACGTGGCGGATTACGATTTTCCGGAAGACCTTCTCTACACGAACGACGACGAATGGATTCGCCGTGAAGGAGACCAGGTCGTCTTCGGCGTCAGCGACTTCGCACAACATCAGCTCGGCGACATCGTTTTCGTCGAATTGCCCGAGATCGGCGACATGATCGAAGCGGGCGCGCCCTTCGGCACGATCGAATCCGTCAAAGCAGTCTCGGATCTCCTCTCACCCATTTCAGGTGAAGTGCTTTCGATCAACGAGGAACTGGAAGACGCCCCGGAGCAGGTCAATGAATCCTGCTACGCAGACGGCTGGCTCATTTCGGTGCGCCCGACCGATCCATCGGAACTCGACGCGCTACTCGACGTCAATGCCTATCGAGCCTCGGTCGTGGAGCGCGATTCCGAATCCTGATCGATGATGAGCCGCTAAGCCTGATCCGTAGCCCGATCGAGCCGGGCGCGGGCGACGTCGGCCCAGGAACCCCTCGGATCGAGCTGAAGGTATCTGCGCCAGTGATCACAGGCGCCGCGCTTTCGGCCGATCTTCTCGTAGAGCAGCGCAAGATTGATATGGAGATCCGGGTAGAGCGGATCGGAAGCCAGGGCGCGCCGGTAATGTGCGAGCGCGCCTCCATCGTCGCCCTCCTCTTCGAGTACGTTGGCGAGATTGAAGTTTGCTTCCACATGGTCCGCCTCGCGCTCGAGACACGCCTCGAACGCGCGACGGGCAGCGGCGCGCTGTCCCTGGTTGTAGCGGACGGCGCCAAGGTTGCAGTACGCATCGGCATAGTCCGGTTCGAGTTCGATCGCCTTCTCGTAGGCCTCGATGGCCACGGCCCACTTGGCGGAATCGGCATCGAGTTCACAACCTCTCTCGAACCATGCGATCGCCGCGTCCTCACTCGACTCTGTACTCGAGACGGCACTCGCTTCGAAATCGGCAAACGAAGCGACCCCCTCCTCCCGCGGCCTCCCGCTCTCCTCGAAATCGAGTAGTAGCTGCCCTTCCGCTTCTTCGAGCCGACCATCGTGTCGCAACACCAGCCGCTCGGATTTTTCGCCCCATAGCCGCAGCGCCCCGGCGGGATCGTCCAGATCCGGCAAGCGATCACGAACGGTTTCGAGATTGCGACGAATTCGTTGAAGCGGAATGCCCTTGTCGAGCAATGCGAGAATCGCACGCAGAACGACCAGGTCGCGAAATGCATAGCCATCGCCGTCCGCCTCGACAGCCAGCGACTCGACCAACTCGGTCCGCTGCCAATAGCGAAGTCGACGAGGCGATACCTTCAGGATTCGAGCGATCTCACCCAACGAATAGTCCGTCACCGCGCAAGAATGCCACGTCGGCAAGCGGCTGGGAACCAAAAACTTCCGTTTGCCGATTCGCGGCGCGATCGCGCTCAAGCGCTAGTCTCGCGCGCGGCGAGGTTTCCGCGGCTGGTGCCCGGCCTCGACTTCAAATCGAGTGTGGATTGCGTCACCGCGGTCCAGGCGGGTTCGATTCCCGTCCCTCGCCGCCAACCATTCCAGCGTGTTCCGCAAAGCTCGCCCTAGCGAGCTCTCGGGAGCGGTGCGGCCCGTCCAAAGAGATAGCCCTGACCAAAGGGAATACCGAGCCCGCGTACCGTTTCGAGCTCTTCGCTCGTCTCGATTCCCTCGGCGATGATCTGACTACCGAGCTTCCCGGCGACCGCATGGAGAGCACGAAGAAGCTCTTGCCGAGGCGGATCGGTATCGATCCCGCGAATCAGGGACAAGTCGACCTTGATGAAGTCAGGCGCGAGTTCCATGACAGCCTCCAGACTGCCGTAGGCGACGCCGGTATCGTCGAGTGCGATCTGGAACCCGAGTTCTTTGTAATGATCACGGACTTCGCGAAAGATCGAGAAGTTGTCGATCGACTCCCGCTCGGAAATCTCGAAAACCAGATCCTCCGGCCGTAAACGAAGATCCTGGAGTGTCTGCTGTAGAACCTCTCCGCGAAAAGCCGGGTCGTGGATCGCTGTCGGCAGACAATTGAGGAAGAGTTTGCGTCCGGCTTCGAGTCCGCGGGCTCCGCGAAGTGCGGTGCGTCGGCAGAGACAATCGAGTTCGAAGACGAGTCCAGTCTCCTCTGCCAACTGAAAAAGGCGGTCAGGGGAATGGAGTTCGGTTTTCCAGGGACCGCGAACCAACGCTTCGTGTCCCAGAATTTCCCGCGTGGTGAGGTTTACGATCGGCTCGTAGAGAATGGCTACGTCTTCGGCGAGTACGAGGTCCTCGAACATTTTGTGCCGTTCGCGTCGCGCAATCGCTGCGTTCAGAGCCGCATCCCGTCGCGCTCGTTCGAAGCCTTCGAGAACCTGCCTGTCGGTGCCTAGACCCGGATTGTGAAAGACCGTGGTATGGCCGATCGGCAGATAGGGTGTCACTCGGTCGTAGGGGTAGACGATCTTCTGCCCGTCGCTCGCAATCCGGTCGAGCAGACGTTGAGTGAGATTCGGCAGCCGCTCGCGATAGAAGCGATCGTCGGAACGCGACCGAAAGAAGAAGATCGCAAATTCGTCGGGACTCGAGGAGCCTGTGGCGATGACATCGAACTCGTGAAGGTCCTGATTGCACGCTTCACGCACGAGCCTGTGAAACGACTCGATGGCTCGCCGGTGCGCATGGACGCCGTAGCTGCGCTCGATTCGATCGAGCGGCACCCCGTCGATGAGGATCAAACCGAAAGCACCATCTCGACAGAGCGCCTTCCCGATCTCTTCCAGGCAGGCGCTGTAGTGACCAGGCGCAGCCAGGTCGCTCGGCGTGTCTTGCGGGTATTCGAGGTTCACTGGAATTTCATCGGAGAAACCGCAGCGTGATTTGAGGGGAAATCTCGACTACACGAGATCCCTCAGAAAGACACCGGTCAGGGACTCCGAAACGCGCGAAATCGCCTCTGGAGGCCCCTCGGCAACGAGCCGTCCGCCATCCGGTCCCCCGCCGGGCCCCAGATCGATCACCCAATCGGCCCGTCGAATCACATCCAGATCGTGCTCGACGACGATCACGCTCGCACCGGCGTCGATCACTTGGTCGATGCAGCGCAGCAACACGTCCGTATCCGAGGGATGCAGGCCGGTCGTCGGTTCATCAAAGATGTAGAGCCTGCGGCCCGGACCCTCGACCAATGCCTGCCCGAGTCGAAGTCGCTGATTCTCACCGCCCGAGAGCGTCGAAAGCGGTTGTCCCAATCTCAAATAACCCAGTCCCACGCGCACTAGGGGTTCGAGTCGCGCGACGATCTTGGGTTGGGCGGCAAAAAACTCACAGGCCTCCTCGAGCCCAAACTCGAGAACATCTGTGATCGATCGTCCTTCGATCCGGATGTCGAGAACCTCACGTCGATAGCGTCGCCCGCCGCAGCCATCACAGATCACCCGCAGGTCGTCGAGAAACTGCATATCGATCACGACTTCGCCGACGCCCTCGCATTCATCACAGCGGCCGCCGGCCACATTGAAGGAGAACATGCCCGCTGCCCAGCCCCGCGCCTTGGCCTCGCGTGTTGCCGCGAAGAGTTGCCGAATCAAATCGAAGGCCTTCGTGATCGTCGCGGGATTCGATCGAGCGCTCCGCGTCCCCGGCGATTGATCGACGATGACCACGTCGTCGAGCTGCTCAGCCCCTTCGATCTTTCGCCAGGGGTGTTTGGTTGAATCGAGCGATGCACGAGGGTCGAGTCCTGGCACGAGCACGTCACGCAGCAGCGTCGACTTGCCCGCCCCCGACACGCCCGTGATTGCAACCAGTCCGTGCAGCGGAATCTCGACCGAGAAGTCGCGAAGGTTATGCACGTTCGCGTCGATGATGCGCAGCCGCGGAGTTTCCGATAGGTCGCGCGAAGCGCGCTCGGTCGAGCCGAACTCCCCGCGCAACGCGGCAGCCGTCTTCGAGTTCTTCACTGCGCGAATCGCTGAGACCGAGCCCGCCGCCACGACCTCTCCGCCATGGCGCCCCGCGCCCGGTCCAAGATCGATCACATAGTCCGCAGCTTCGATCAATTGCGGAGCGTGTTCGACGACTACGACGGTGTTGCCCCGGTCACGAATCGCCTCGAGCACCCGAAGCAACCTGGCGAGATCAGCCGCGTGAAGACCGATCGACGGCTCGTCGAGCACATAGAGCGACGCGCATAGGCTCCCGCCGAGGGCCGTCGCGAGTTGGATTCGCTGGGCTTCACCGCCCGACAGAGTCCGCACGGTACGATCGAGCGCGAGATAGCCGAGGCCTACCGCGTGGATCGTGCGCAAGCGCGTCTGTGCCAGTTCGAGAAGTCGTGCTGCCGCCTTCCCACCAACCTCGCGCGCGACCAGGTCGTCGACCCAATCGAGCAACTCGGCCAGCGTCCTTCGACCGAGAGCGGCGATGGACGCGCCCTCGATCGAAACCGCCCTTGCCTCAGCAGACAAGCGCGTACCCTCACAATCGGGGCACGGGTCGTAGCGACGGTGGCGCGCGATCAAAACCCGAGCTTGAACCTTGTAGCGACGCCGCTCCAGCCAGTCGAAAAAGGCCCGCACGCCACCCCAGTTCTCAGCGTCCCCTTCGAAGACGAACTGGCGCTCGGCCTCATCGAATTCCACGAAGGGGCGATCCACGTCGAGCCCCACCGTCTCGCATGCATCGAGAAGCCTTTGCTTCAACTGGCGCGATGTCTTTGTCGCAAAGGGTGCGATGGCATCAGCATTGAGACTTCGCGTCGGATCCGGCACGACGCGATCCCAATCGATCTCCGCAATGCGACCGAACCCCTCGCAGGCGCCGCAGGCACCGATCGGATTGTTGAACGAGAAGAGACCGGGGCTTGGATCGGGGAAGCGCCGACCACAGCCGTCGCATACACGGCCTTCGCGATAGACCCGCGCCTGTGACACATCGGTGCCGCCGACAAAAACGGCGACCTGACCCTCCCCGCGACCGAAGGCCAGGGAGACCGCCTCGATGAGTCGACTGCGCTGCCCTTCTCCGGCAGGGTCCGGATCTGCGGCGTCGGGATCTGCTGGCTGCGCGATGGCAAGGCGGTCGACCAGCAGCCACCAGGGTTTCTGCTTCGATGGTTTTGCTCGCGGCGTCGACTCGAGCAGGTCTCGAACGGTCCCGTCGTCGTTCAGCAATCGGGTAAACCCATCGCGCACGAGTTCGTCTCGAACCTGGGCGGCGCGACCCTCCCCACCACGGATCGCGGTGACGAGGGAAACGCGCTCACCGGCGTGTTCAGCGGCAATACGATCGGCCGTCGCCATGATGCCACCGGCATCGACCGCGTCCCCGCAATCCGGGCAGATCGTCTCACCGATACGTGCATACAGGTGGCGCAGATGATCGAGGATCTCGCTCGCACTGCCGACCGTCGTCCTGGCCCCCGTCGTGCCGCTGCGCTGTTCGATCGCGATCGCTGGAGGCAGATTCGAAATGTAGTCGACGTCGGGGCGCGGGAGTCGCTCCAGAAACTGCCGGGCGTAAGCCGACAAGGAACTCACATAGCGCCGCTGGCCTTCTGCGTAGAGCGTGTCGAAGGCAAGCGTCGACTTGCCCGATCCCGATGGACCGGTGACGACCGTGAGTGCGCCTAGGGGAAACACACAATCTATTCCGCGCAGGTTATGCGAGCGCGCATTCTCGATTCGGATCTCGCGCTGCAACGTCGGCGTTCTCGCTAGCCGCCAGCCGTCGCGAGCCGCTGAGCGCTCTCTGCGTCCCGCAACCGTCCGGTGCGTACCGCGGCGTCAGC
>JAQBEG010000298.1:0-2902 GCA_032123985.1 Deltaproteobacteria bacterium | reverse complement strand
GGCGAATCCAGGATCTGCTGGAGTGTGTATTCGTCGCGGAACTGCGAGTAGGGGTTGTTCACCGAGTGTTTATGGTTCTTCCAGCCGATCTTCGCGAATTGCTCGGCGGTCGTGCCATAGCGTTCCATGTGTTCGATGCCCGCATTGCCGAACATTTGGGGCGCAGCGGGCGCCTTTGCTTCGAAGCCGCGTTCCTCGACCATCAGCTTGAAATGCTTGTCCATCGGTACGGTGCGGTCCGTGTACTTTACGCCAAGCGAGCCCTTCTCCATTTTCTCGAAGCCCATCGCCATGGTGCAGTCGGAAAGTCCGCCCTCGACGAATTGTTTGGCCATGAAGAGCGCGGTCGACCCGGTCGAGCAGTTGTTGTTCACATTGTAGATCGGGATGCCTGTGGTTCCGAGTTCGTAGAACGCACGCTGTCCGCAGGTCGAGTCGCCGGCGCAATAGCCGACCGCGGCCTGCTCGATGTCATCGATCTTGAGGCCAGCATCGGCCAGTGCCTTCTCGCCGGCTTCGCGGCCCATATCGGGATAGTCCCAATCCTTGGAACCGGGTTTTTCGAACTTGGTCATACCGACACCGATGACAAACGCCTTGCGACTCATTGGGGGAAACTCCTTCAGATTGGCGCGCAGGGAGGCTACGCGCGAATCGTGGACGATAGCGACCTCAATCGAGTTCGTCTCGGGCGTCGCGCGGGGCGGGCGACCGATTCCGGGGCCACGATCCGTGGCTACACTGCTTGGATAAACAGAGGAGGGCGTCGCGCATGCGAATTGGGATCAACGGGACTGGGCTGGTGCAGCGGGCTTCGATCGACGCCATCGTGCTGGACGCCGAGAGAGCCGCCGCCGATGGCTTTTCGAGCTACTGGCTGGCAGAGCATCCAACGGGCGGCTTCGATGCATTGACCGTGCTCTCCGTCGTAGGACAGCGCGTAGCCGACATCGAGCTGGGTACGGCCATCATTCCGACGTTCCCGCGCCATCCTCTCGCGCTCGCCGGGCAAGTGCTGACCATTCGCACGGCGATCGGAGATCGCTTGACACTCGGCATCGGCCTATCACACAAGGTGATGATGGCGCAGCTCGGGATTGGCTTCGAAAAACCGATTCGCCATCTGCGAGAATATCTTTCGGTCCTGATGCCTCTGTTGACCGAAGGGAAGGTGGCTTTTGACGGCGAAGTGTTCTCCTGTCACGCGGAGATCTTTCGTGCGCCGGAGACGCCATGTCCCGTTGTGGTTGCGGCGCTCGGTCCGCAGGCACTGCGCGTCGCAGGCGCCCGAACGCAGGGCACGACGCTTGCGTGGGTGGGCCCTCGAACGATCCGCGAACACATCAAACCCGAGCTGACGGCGGCCGCTGAAGCGGCGGGTCGACCAGCGCCGAGAATTATCGCCACGCTGCCGGTGTGCGTGACGGACGACGTCGATGCGATGCGGGGGCTCGTTACGAAACTACTCGCCCATTACGGTGAACTGCCATCCTATCGGGCCATGTTCGATCGCGAGGGCGTCGAGGGTCCTGGGGATCTGGCATTGATCGGCGACGAAGAGTTCGTGCGTGGAAAGATCCAGGAACTAGCAGAGTCCGGTGTGACCGATTTCGCCGCGACGGAATTTACGCCAGCGGCGCTCGACCGAAAGCGAACCCGAGAACTACTGAAATCAGTGCTCGAATCCTGACTCCCCCGTCTCGAGGAGCGACATTTGAGAATTCGACCGATTCCGTTTTTGCTCGCCGCGCTTGTCGGCTGTTCGCCTGCGGATCTCCCCCTGCCGGATCAGTCGGTGACCGCAGTCTCGGAATGGCCAGCCTATGGAGGCGATCAAGGCGGACAGCGGCACGTGGTGGCCAGCATCCTTCACCCCGACAACGTCAGCTCGCTCGGGCATGCATGGACCTATCGCCACGGAGACGTTGCTGGAACAAATGAGGAAAATCCGAGCAAGACCGCCTTTGAGAGCACGCCGATACTCGTGGACGGCACGCTCTTCTTCTGCACGCCATTCAATCGTGTCATCGCGCTCGACCCGGTAACTGGCAGCGAGAGATGGACGTATGATCCGAAAATCAATCTGAACGGCCACTATGCGAATCAGTTGGTCTGCCGCGGTGTTACCGCCTGGCTCGATGATTCGGCACACCAGGACGTTGCGTGTCGCCGAACGATTTTTACCGCGACGAACGACGCGCGCTTGATCGCGCTCGATGCGGAGACCGGTCGCGTCTGCGCGGCATTCGGCTCGAACGGAGAAATCGATCTCAACGCGGCTGCCGGCGAGCAGAAGTGGAAGGGCGAGTACCAGGTGACGTCTCCTCCGGTCGTAGTCGGGGAGGTTGTCATCGTAGGTTCTGCGGTCAGTGACAACGGCAGGATCGATGCGCCCAGCGGTGTCGTTCGGGGCTTCGATGTTCGCAGCGGCGCACTTCGTTGGGCATGGGATCTGGCTCCGCCCAGCTTCGACTATGAGACGGGGCTCGTGAGTGATGCGGGCTATGCGCTCGGCACGCCGAATGTCTGGGCGCCGATGTCGGTCGATGCCGCGCGTGGGCTCGTTTTCGTGCCGACGGGGAATGCGGCTCCGGATTATTATCACGGCGAGCGCAGCGACATGAACTACTACGGAAGCTCGATCGTTGCCCTCCATGGTGAAACGGGAGAGATCGAATGGCATTTCCAGACGGTCCATAATGACCTCTGGGACTTTGATGTGCCCGCGCAGCCAACGCTCACGACCATCGATGTTGCTGGCGTCTCTCGCGATGCCGTCGTACAGGCGACCAAGATGGGCCTGCTCTTCGCGCTCGACCGCGAGACGGGCGAGCCCCTCCATCCCATCGAAGAACGCGCGGTGCCCAGCGAGGGCGCGCCGGCGGATGAATTCGTGTCGCCC
>JAQBEG010000297.1:0-7567 GCA_032123985.1 Deltaproteobacteria bacterium | reverse complement strand
GCCGGGATCCGTCGCTTCTCCGGAGCAGGCCGCGACGACACAGCCAATCACCGATACCAGGAGCATTCTCATGACGGCATTCATGACAGCACATTCATGACAGCATAGTCTCCGGATTGCCGCGCCGCCAAGCTGTTCAGTCGCGAAAGTGAGGACGGCGGCCAGCACGCCGCTGCATAACAGCACGAAGACCACCTCGGCCAGAATCACGACGGCGATGCTTCCACGCGACCCGCCGATCTTTACGAGGGTCTCTATCTCTCGGCGACGCAATTGGATCGAGAGGGCGAAGACGAGAGCGGCCGTCGCCAGGGTGGCAGCACCCACCAGGCCCAGGGCCGCGACCACATAGCCGCGCACCGTGAACACCGTGCCCAGCAGATCGTCGATCACGCCGACGGGTCGCAGCACCTGCAGCGTCTCGTCGGGCGCGGAATAGCGACCCATCAGGAGCGCGCGGCTGCGCTCGTCCGGAGGAATCGCCAGCACGGCGGTGATCGGGTACGAGGACAGGTCGCCGTGGAAGTGGAAGCTGGCGAAGTTCTCCGCGCTGATCTCGTTGTACTCCTGCAGCGAGGCGTTCGCGACGATGCGCTCTCCCTCGGCACCAGTCTCGCGTCGCATCACCGAAGATGCGGATCCCGCCTCGAGAAGATCCGCGTGGCCATGCCCGAGTCCGGCGATGACCCACGCCGTCTTCACATCGACGAAGACAGCCCGATCGTCCGGCCCGCCGGAGGCTGTGAGCACGCCGGTCACGCGCATTCGCAATGGATAGACGCCGGCCAGATCGAAGACACTCTCTGGCGAAGAGACGATTGCATCGCCTGGGGCAACGCCCAGGCTGCGGGCCGCTTCGGCCCCGAGCACGCACTCACCCAGGCTGGCCATCGGACGGCCACGCTCCATTTCGAGACCGCGAAAGGAGAAGTAGGCGAGCTCGGTTCCGACGATTGCATGGGGTCCCACGCGAAAGCCCACGTGCAGAGGGATCGCATCGGCCAGTCCCGACGCCACCACCCGATCGACCTCACCGAAGGGGACGGACTCGGGCGTACGCGACTCGAAGTAGAGAGAGCTCAACGCGAGCTCCAGCGGACTGCCCTTGGCTCCGAGCAGGAGCGGCGTGGCCTCCGCTCTCGCACGCAGCTGCTCCGCACTCTCGCCGATCAGCACGTTCAGTCCGGCGGGGAGGAAGGCGATCAGGGTGATGGAGAGCAACAGAATGGCCGCCTTCATCCGGTGGAAGATCAGGTAGCGCCAGGCCAGGTAGAGGGGGCCACTCACGTCGCGGCCTCGGGCGATGGCTCGGATGTTTGTTGGAAGTCCTTGAAGTCGACCACCCGACCAAATCGGGAGAGAAGCTCCTGATCGTGCGTCACCGTCAGGATCGTGGCGTCGCTCTCCGCGCCGAGCTCGAAGAGCATGTCGAGTACGCGCTCTTTGTTGGCCGGATCCAGATTGCCTGTCGGCTCGTCGGCCAGTAGCAGTGACGGGCCGGTCACCAGCGCCCGGCACACGGCTGCCCGTTGACGCTCGCCCTGGGAGAGACTCTTGGGTGCCCGCTGGATTTTGTCTCCGATGCCCAGCCGTTCGATCAGCGCACGGGCACGTTCGCGTACGTGTGTGTCGAGCCGCAGCGCCGGGTGTATTCGGTAGGGGAGGAGCACGTTATCGAGGACGCTCAGGTACTCGAGTAGCTCGAATTCCTGGAAGACGAGGCCGATGCGCTGGACCCGAAATGCGCGCTTCGCTGCAGCGTCGAGCGCACTCACGTCCTCGCCGTCTACACGAATCCGCCCGGCGTCCGGGGTCAAGATGCCTGCCACCAGATGCAGCAGCGTTGTCTTACCCGACCCGCTCGGACCGACGAGCGCCACGGATTCGCCCGCGCCGATGCACAGCTCGTCGATATGAAGAGCGAAGCCGGCGTCTCCGTACTGAAAGTGAAGATCCGAGAGATCGAGCATGGGCAGGCTAAGCTACCCCATCTTAAACTGTCGGAGGCCACGATCCCTTGGTTCAACGCATCACCAGCCTCATTTGCACCTTCGTTCTTCTGACTGCATCTGGGCTGGCCACCGCGGACGCGGTGATCCGAACGCAAGCGATGGCAGCGTCGACGATCGCCGAGATTTTTATCGAAGCGGAGCGCCTCCGCGTCGAGTTGGAGATCGGTCAGCAAGACCTGCCCGCCTTCCAGTCTGTGCTTCCCGACGAGATCCGAGCCCTGCTCGGACTGGAGCCCGAAGCATTCGATGAGCGCCTGGCGCGCTTCTTCGCCGAGGGCATGCCGATCGTGGCCGACGACGGCCCTCCACTCGTGGGACGACTCGTGTCGGTCGAGGGTCGCGAACGCCTGCGGCGCGACGAAATCTCGGGCGAGGTGCGGGCACGACGCGAAGACGAGCCCGAGGAGATGGTGATCTTCTTGAGGCTCGAGTATCCACTCAGTGGTGCGCCGGAGCAGCTCGCGATCCACGGCCTTCGAGCTTCGCAGCCTGCATCCGTGGGCTTCATCGCGTACCACGACGGCGTCGCCGTGAACGACTTCCGCTACCTCAGCCCCCGCCAGCTGCTTCTGCTCGACTGGAGTGACCCCTGGTACTCGCGCTTCGAGAGCCGATCATTGCGACGCCAGTACTACGCGCCCATGGCCGGGTTCCTCTATGTCGAGCCCTACGAGGTGCGCAAGGAGATCGTCGCTCGACCACTCGATCTGCAGCTTTTCGTCGATCTCGGCCTCGAGGGACTCGAGGTCATCCCTGCCGAAATGCAGGCCGAATTGTTGCGCCGGGCAAGCGAGTTCCTGCGCGAGCACCAACGGGTCGAGATCGATGGCCGCACGATCGAGCCAGAACTCGCTCGCATCCACTTCCTCGAGCGAACACTGCGCACGAGTCGGGTCATCGACCCGCCGGAACCACTCGACGTCCATGCGGCGATGCTGGGCGCGATCTTCGTCTACCCGACGGATGGTCTCCCGCAGCGAGTCACCCTCGATTGGGATCTCTGGCACGATCGGATCGGGCAGATCCCCGTCGCGTCGGTGGACCAGGCTGGACCGCTGCCAAGCTTTTTGGAGCCCGATTCGCGCGTGCTCGAGTGGCAGAACTTCTTGACGCATCCCGAGCTTCCGACGCTGCGAGATGTGGCACGACCCCCGGTGGTCTGGGAACGTGGACTTGGTTGGGCGACTGCACCATTGGCGCTCGCCGCACTGGGCGTCTTCGTCCTGGCCATCGTCCGTCGGCGGCGTTCGCTGATCTTCTCGGCCGCAGCTCTTACAGCATTAGGTGTCCTGGCGTTCGCCGCCAGCAGAGGCTCCCGACTCTCGGATGAGCGCACGGCCGAAGTCGTCGATGGACTCCTCCACAACGTCTATCGCGCCTTCGACTTTCGCGACGAGGAGCGCATCTACGACACCCTCGCACGCAGTGCTTCTGGTGACCTGCTCGAGCAGATCTACCTGGAGACGCGCAGCGGCCTCGAGCTGCAGAGCCAGGGCGGCGCGCGGGCCAAAGTGAATGAGGTGACGCTCGAAGAGATCGAGACCAGGACTTCCGAGGGCGGTGCGTTCACCGCGCGTGCCACATGGCAGGTCGGCGGATCGGTGGGTCACTGGGGCCATGTCCACCAGCGCCGCAACCGATACCGGGCGGATCTCACCGTCGCGCCCGTCGACGGCTCCTGGCGTCTGACGCGAGTCGAGATCCTCGAAGAAGAGCGGTTGTAGCTTGGAATCATCCGATCGCCCTTGCATCGGGAACCCTCGGCGCCCGGCGATTAACGCCCGACGCTAGGCGCGACGTTCAGCGCGCGAGCAGGAGATCTATGCGGCGCTCAGTGAGACGGCGACGCCGGGCAAGAGGTAGACGGGGATAGGAAACAGCCTCTCCCGCGACGTAGTATGCGAAGATCCTGGCGCGCAGTTCGGCTTCGGCGCGACCGAAGCCGCAGGCGCGGAAGAGGGCGCTGACGCCACGCAGTCGCTCCAGGTCAACCAATTCAACCCGCTCGGCCACGGCGGGGTCGATGATTGCCCACGCGCGAACGGCTCGTTCGATCTGGAACAGCTGCTCCGGTTCGGCCGCGTCCGTCACGAGTCGTCCAAGCTTCCGGAGGCGGATCTCTCCGGGCTCACGACCGGCAACCTGATTCAGGATCGCGGCGGTTGTGCGTTCGTCCCAACGATCGAGAATTGCCGACTCGAGCGCCGAACGGTTTCGAAAGTGCCAATAGAAACTACCCTTGGTCGCGGCCAGCGTTTCCGCGATGCGCTCGACGCGGATCCCAGCCGGGCCCTCTCTCATCAGCGCATCCAATCCGGCTTCGACCCAGTCCGCACCAGAAAGACGCGTGGGGCTTTGTGTCCGGGCGGAACTGTCCATTCGTGTTGAAGTCATCGCTCCATACGGTAACGTACGGCGTCCAAGAACCGATGGGGAAACTATCTATGTCATTCGATCGCCGGACCGTGTTTGCAGGGATCTTCGGGGGCGCCGCATTACTGGCCGTCATCTGGGCGTTGGGCTTCGAGCTAACGGTGCCGAGCGCGGAGGCCGCAAGTCCGGCGAAAATCTCGCCCACACAGCCGCTTACCGACCTCGACGTCTACTACCCCGGGACGGAGGCCATCGCGCCCGACGAGATGCGCATCGTCGCGCTCGGAACCGGCATGCCGAGCGTGCGCCCGAAGCAGGCGGCCGCGTGCTGGCTCGTCGAGTTGGGCAACGGCGACAAATTTCTATTCGACATAGGCAGCGGCTGTCACGAGCGGCTCGCCGCCCAGAAGATTCCATACGACTACCTGAACAAGGTCTTCATCGGACACCTGCATGTCGACCATATGGGGGACCTGCCCAGCCTGTGGTTGGGAGGCACCGTGATGAATCGTCTAGTGCCGCTGCGCGTCTGGGGACCGAGCGGCGCCACGCCCGAGTACGGCACCGCCACCTCCATGCAGAAGATGAAGGAGATGTACGTCTGGGATATCGGCACGCGCTCGGGCGTCATCGATTTCCGGGGCGGCGCGCTCGAGGTCCACGAGTTCCCCTTCGACGGCATCAACGAGGTCATCTACGAAGAGAACGGCGTCGTGATTCGCAGCATCCCGGCAGTGCACGGCCTCGATGGCGCGGTCAGCTTCATTCTCGAGTGGAACGGACTCAGCTTTGTCTACGGCAGCGATACGTTCCCGAACAAGTGGTACATCGAGCATGCCAAGGGCGCAGACGTGGCGATTCACGAGTGTTTCCTGCCCGCGACGCTGCTGGTGACCAAGCAGGGTTTTGCTCCGATGGAAGCGTTGATGGTCGGCACCCAGGGGCACACGTCGCCCGAGCAATTCGGCAAGGTGATGTCGCTGGTCAAGCCCCGCCTCGCCATCGGGTACCACTTCTACAACGACTTTGATACCGAACCCGAGGTTCGCGAACGCGTGCGCCGGACCTACGACGGGCCCCTCGACCTGGCGACAGACTACATGGTCTGGAACGTCACCAAGGACGACATCCGCGTGCGAATGTCCGCTATCGATGAAGAGATCTGGCCGAGCCCGCCGCTGATCGCAAAGATTCCGCCGAACACCGGTTCGGCGATCAACTTCTCGGACTTCACGAAATCGGGCGCAATGGCCTTCCCCGAGGTGTTGGGCCCGATCTTCGACGAGATCAACGGGAAATACGGAACCGACGTCAAGCCGATCTTCACAGAGTAGATCGCGCCGGAGGCATCGCCTCGGACCGCTGAATAACGTTCTATCGATCAAGCCGAGAGGGATGCGCGCCAATCCCTTCCGGGACGATGTTGAGAGCAGGTGAATTCTGTTCGCCTGAGTTAGCCTTTCTGCCCGCAGGCGAACCTTCGGTCTCCCGTGTCCGTGAGACGAGTCCAGACATGTCATGAGAGGATTTTTGATGAGCCGTTGGATGAAGCGAGCAGGGGGTCGCGGCGTGGTTTGGATCCTGGCCGCTTCGGCCTTCGCTATGCTGAGCTGTTCTCCCGAGGAGAAGTCGGACGGCGGTGTGCAGGTCGCGGATGAAGTCGGCCTGGTCACTGTGGAGAGCATCCCCTCCGAGCTGGCCGAAGTCGATGAAGTCGCGGCTGCCGCCGAGCAAGCGCGAATCGAACTCATGACGAGCGATGCCAAGCAGAGCGTGGTGCGTGCGGCGGACTTCCTTGCTGGGCAGGCGAGCTTTCGAGTCGTCGCGGACATCGCATTCGACGTGATGCAGAGTGATGGACGATTTATCGAGTTCGGGGCCCGCCGGGAGTTCACGATCCGCCGACCCGACGGCCTGCGGATCGACGCAACTGAGCGCGATGGTGACGAGCGAACGCTCTACTTCGATGGGTCGACGATTTCGATCGACCTGCCCGGGCATGGAGCCTTCGTACGCGAGGCATTTTCCGGGAGCTATTATGCCGCGCTTAGGAAGTTGTCCGAGAAATTCGATGCCCCGGTTCCACTAGCCAATCTATTCTCCGAGAATTTCGCAGCGCCGCTCGATGAGCAGATCGCCTCGGGTTATTACGTCGGTCCGGAAGAGATCGGCGGCCGTCCCTGTGAACATCTCTCCTTTCGCCTGCCCGAGGTCGACGTACAGCTTTGGATCGAAGAGGGAGATCGCCCGCTGGTTGCCCGAATCGTGATTACCTACGAACACGAAGACGGAAATCCGCAGTTCCGCGCGACGCTCCACGATTGGGATCTCAGTGTCGAAACACCCAAGGCGCTCTTTCATTTCGTCCCCGTCGAGGGCACTGAGAGATTGGCCATCGGGTCGGTGATCGATCAGCAAATGTCAGATCGGCTGGGGGAGGTCGAATGATCGGGAAGGCTCGACGCTTGCATCGATTGGCTCTAGTCGTGGGTCTTTCTGCTTGTGTCATGGCTCTGTCTCTCGTGCAGGACGCATCGGCACAGAGGCGAATGGGCGGCGCGCGTCCCCAGGCCCACGTTTCTCGCCAAGGGCCCGCCCGAAGCGGCTCTTTCGATTCGAACCGACAGAGAGGTGAGGTCCGCGAGGATGAGCGTCCGGCTCCGGATCGCTCACCTCGGGTCGATCCCGTGGATCGAAGGGGTGGGGCGCCCGATCGAATGCGTGCACCCAGTGGACTCGCGGGCGAGCAAACGCGTGTCGGGGAGGGGCGGCAAATCGACGATCGACGTCGAGAGGACCGCTATGACGATCGCCCGCACGAAAACATCGACCGCGAACAGGTCGAAGAACGTCGAGACGATCGCGGAGACTATTACGACGACCGTCGAGATTACTATGACGACCGTCGAGACTTCGCACGAGGGGCACGCTACTCGGCGGTCTGGTGGAGCTCCAACTCGTGCGTCAATGCGGTCGTGGTCAAGGCCGACGGGTACACCTACTACCAGTGCAATGGCGCGTGGTTCAGCCGAACCTACTACGGCGGAGAGGTGACCTATACCGTCACTGATGCGCCGGCCGGATACTGATAGCGGGAAGCTCGCGTCTCTCGCGATCTGTCCGACGGTCTTCTGGACTCAGCTCTCAGCTCTCCGCTCCCGGCTCTCAGATTCCTCTGATCG
>JAQBEG010000296.1:0-4011 GCA_032123985.1 Deltaproteobacteria bacterium | reverse complement strand
TGTGTGGAGCACGAGACCAGATTCGAACTGGCGACCCTCACGTTGGCAACGTGATGCTCTACCAACTGAGCTACTCGTGCTTGAATCTGTTTTTCGACCTTCACGTGCGTTTCTGCGAGTGAATTTCGAGCCGGGGCAGTTGGTGTGACCCGGTGGGAACCAGTGTTTAAGCGAGCCCAGGTCCGGCGTCAACACTGTCTCTCGCACTCTCCAAGCAGCCTCCCCTTGGGGATTCGATGGTGTTCGTCAACCCCGGGAACGATCCCTCCCGTGCGTCTGGGGTCGAAGACGAAAACCATCTGAGCGTGCGCCGACCCGACGCCCCCCACCCCTGCGTGCCGACCGCTCTTGCATAACCCCGAGATCCGAGTGCGGTGTGAGCTTTGGCCGAATCAAGCGCAGGGCGAAGCCCGAGCCATCGGCCAAAGTTCGCGCCGCACTCGGATCTCGCGCCTAGCACGACCGATCTCAAAGCTTCGTGATTTTCTCCCGATCCGCCCCAACACCCCTCGTCGCATTCCGAGTATCAAAAACCCTCGGCCCAACTCTCACGACCCGCTCATAATCCACATTCGGGTGATCCGTCAAAACAACCACCAGATCCGAAGACTTCAAAACCTCATCCGTCAGATCCACCGACTTCATCAATTCCCCAGCGATCTCACATTCCGCAACAAAGGGATCGTGATATTGGATCTTGCCCCCGCGCGCGAGCAGCCCACCGATCACATCGAGCGCCGGCGACTCGCGCATATCATCGACACTCGCCTTGTACGCCACGCCGAGGATCAGAATCCGCGAACCGTTCACCGCGAGTCTGTCTTCGTTCAGCATCTCTGCGATGCGATCGACAACATGATCCGGCATGCCGCCATTCACTTCCGTGGCGAGTTCGATGAAGCGCGCCGGAAAGTTGAGCGACTTCATCTTCCACGACAGATACGCGGGGTCGACCGGAATACAATGTCCGCCAAGGCCGGGGCCTGGCGTGAACTTCATAAAGCCATAGGGCTTGGTGGCCGCGGCATCGATGACCTCCCAGACGTCGAGATCGAGCTTCTCGCACATGAGCGCGATCTCATTGGCGAGGCCGATATTGATCGCGCGGAAGGTGTTCTCGAGCAGCTTCACCATCTCGGCGGCCTGAGTCGACGAAACGGGGACGACTGTCTTGAACACCGTGCCAAAGACCTGACAGGCGAGTTCCGTACAGAGCGCGGTTTCGCCGCCCACGACCTTCGGTACGTCCGTGACCTTGAACTTTGTATTCGCCGGATCGATGCGTTCGGGGGCGAAGGCAAGAGAGAAGTCCTTGCCGATGACCAGGTTTGAACCTTCGAGCAACGGGATGACAAACTCGTGTGTCGTGCCCGGATAAGTCGTGCTGCCGAGAATGATCAGCTGGCCCTCATGTAGGTGCTCTCGGATCTCTTGCGCAGCGGCGGCGATGAACGAAACGTCGGGGTCACGCGTCTTTCGCAGCGGGGTCGGGACGCAGATGTTGATGATGTCGATCTGGGCCAGCTTGTCGAATTCGGTCGTCGCATCGAGGCGGCCTAGCTCGAGCAGCTTCGCGACCTCGGAGGAATCGACGTCGCCGATATACGAGCGACCTTCGGAGACTGCGCGCGTTTTCTTCGCGTCGACGTCGAAGCCCGTCACGTGGAATCCGGCATTTCCGAGTTCTACGGCGAGCGGGAGGCCGACGTAGCCGAGACCGATGACCCCGATGCGCGCTTCTCGCGAATCGATTTTTCCGCGCAAATCTTCCAGCTTGCTCATGAATTCAATCCTTTGGAGGGTTATCGATTCCGGGGACGGGACACGGCGATCGGCCGGGCGTTCTAGACCGCGCGTCGCCAGCCGAAATAATCAGAGAAATAGAGATATCCCGACCACAGGGTGAGTACCGTTGCGATCGCGAGAAGTGTCATTCCGATTCCATGCGCCGGCAATCCGAGGGTCTCGTAGTGAAACAGAAGTGCAGCGGTGGCCACACTCTGTGCGATCGCCTTGACCTTTCCGGGCCAGGTGGCCGCCACCACATGCCCATGGGTCGAGGCGATGCCACGCAGACCGGTCACAGCGAGCTCGCGTCCGACGATGACGACCACCATGCTGGCTCCCCAGACGGGAATCCGACCAATCGCCAGCATCATGATCAGGGCGGTCGAGACCAGCAACTTGTCGGCAAGCGGATCGAGGAGCTTTCCGACTCGAGTGATGTCGCGCCCGCCGTTTCGACGTGCGAGCCAGCCATCGAGAATGTCGGTCAGCGCTGCAATGATGAAAGCCCAGGCCATGAATCGACTG
The DNA here is from genome assembly GCA_032123985.1 of Deltaproteobacteria bacterium. Lineage (GTDB taxonomy): Bacteria > Myxococcota_A > UBA9160 > UBA9160 > UBA4427 > UBA4427. Next base: position 1,698 of record JAQBEG010000296.1, on the reverse strand, counting down.
CCGGTCGGTCCTTGCGCCATCGGTATGAAGATCAAGATCGGTACGACCCCGATCCGCAACATGGTCACTGTATTAGGCAGGTTCCAGAAGAGTTCTCGCGGATAGGACTGGGATGTGCGCCCGCCCCCCGTATCGGCTGAATCGCCGGACTCGAACGACGCAGAATCCCTGGATTCTTCGACCTCTACAGACAATGGATCTTGACCGTCCCATCGATATCAGTCATGGCCAACCCACTTTCTATCGATCCGTGAGCTTGATTTGCCGCTCGTCCGGCACTCGGTTCGCTGCGGCCTCAATCGGCTCGCTCGATATCGGGCCTTCGAATTCGCCCCGATAACCACCATAGTACTCTAGGACCCGCTTCACGTAAGCCTGTGTCTCTCGATATGGCGGGACGCCGCGATAGCGATCTACGGCCGCCGGGCCCGCGTTGTAGGCAGCCAGCGAGTGCGACAGCTCGCCGTAGCGATCCAGCAGCGTCCGCAGGTAGCGAACACCCCCATCGATGTTCTCGAGAACACCAAAGGGTCGATCGACGCCGAGTTCCGCCGCGGTTGCCGGCATCAGCTGCATGAGCCCCTGAGCGCCGACGCGTGACACGGCGTTCGGCTGGAAGTTTGATTCTGCGGCGATCACCGCCTTGACCAGGGCCGGCTGGACGCGATGGCGCGTCGCGATCTGGACGATCAACCGGTCATAATCACGTTTCATGGGACCTCGTTTCCGAGTTCGAGGCGAGATCGCGATGCCGTCCTTGACGACGCGCTTCACGCGGCGATAGCGATCGTCGACCGGGGCGTCGCTAAAGTGAAGAACGCCGTCCGCGTCGATGTAGCTATAAATGGAGCCCGCCGCATAGGTCGAATCGACCTGACCGAATAGGCAGATCGAGACGAGTAGCAAGAGCCACCCACCGCCTGTTCCGGATCCGCTGCGAAATCGCTTCGTCAAAGGTTGAACCACCAGCCCCATGGGGATGAAAATCTTCTACGATCGAGTGGACCCCTCCCCGGGGCCCGATAGAATCCCTGCTTCTCAGCTATCGGAGGCTTGTGGGCCGGACCTGAGCAGCGAGCCCCACCCTGGCTATGAGCGAAGCCCAGCGCGTTCAGACTGATTCCTCGAAACCTGGCAACGGTACGCCCGCGCGAGAGTTTGATTTTCTGGTGATCGGCTCCGGGCTCGCCGGTATGCACTTCGCTCTACGCTCCGCCGAAGCCGGTGAGGTCGCACTCATCACCAAGCGACAGGCCATCGACTCTGCAACCGATTGGGCCCAAGGCGGAATCGCGGCGGTAATGGACCCGGCGGATTCATTCCAATCGCATATCGAGGACACCCTACGGGCCGGCGCTGGACTCTGCCACGAAGACACGGTCCGTTTCGTGATCGAACGCGGCCCCGCCGTCATCGACGCCCTCCAGAAAAACGGTGTCGAGTTCGATCTGCCGCGCGAACCGGGCGGCGCACCCTTCGATCTCACGCGCGAGGGCGGACATTCCCAGCGCCGCATCCTGCATCGGCGCGACGCCACCGGTCAGGAGATCGAACGCTCCTTGCTCGCCCGCGTGCGCGCGCATCCGCGAATTCACCTCTTCGAAGACCACTGCGCGATCGACATCATCACGGCCACCAAGGCGGGTCGGACCGAGACCAACCGTGCGCTCGGAGTCTACGTGCTCGAAGCATCGACCG
>JAQBEG010000295.1:0-2856 GCA_032123985.1 Deltaproteobacteria bacterium | reverse complement strand
CGATCTCCCGTGAGTCCGCGCCCGGCCGGAAAGCATAGGCGGCGATCCGATCGACCGAGAGGATGGCGAGACAGACCAGCAGCACGTTAAAGAGCACGAGTGCCCGGGGCCGAAGCCCGTAGGGATTGAAGATGCGGCTCGTGAAGGTGCCTGCCGGTTTCTCACTGCCCATGATCTGCCCTCGGTGAATGGGTCTCAAACTCATCGTCCGATTGGGCAGCGCGATGGAGCCGTTTTACGCGACCTCGGCTCATCGCTGCCACTATCAGCAGGGCTGCGACGCCGCGGAGACCCGGGGCCGGTTCGAGGCCAACTAGCTCGTTCGCGCGACGAGCTGTGATCGCAAACGCACGGGCAGCGAGCCATCGGTTTCGATCAGATCGAGTCCGGGCCGTCCGGTGGTCGCGAACGCGCGCATCAAGACTCGATCGTCTTCGAGTCGGTTCAGGTCGTAGCGCTGCAGGCGTTCGGCACGCAGCGCCTCGCCGAAGCCTCCGAGCCAGCGCGTGATCATCCGATTCGCCAGATTCACGATCGTCTCGGAAGTATTCGGATCGTCAACGAAGCCGTCGCGTTCGGCCGGGGCCATCGCCGCGCGGTTCTCGAGCAACCATGCCAACGAAATCATGTCGTGCGCGATCAGGTCCGTGCTCGCGAATACGATCCCCGTTTCGGGCTCGGCAATGTGCCCGGAATCCGGCCCGAAGGTCGTCAGTACCTTCGTTGCGGAGCTGAGCACGAGCCGCTGCTTGTCCGTGATGGCGCCGACTCGATTCGCATCGGCCGTCTTCTCAGAAAACGTTCCGGCATCTCGGTGATACTCGAGCCGCGAATCATGGCGCCACCAGCCAACGGCGGACTTCAGTCCCAGCGTGCTTCCAGCGAGCAGATGTCGAGCCGTTCTCGGCATGAGCACGATGTGGTCGACCTCGTTCAGAACAACGGGCAACATCACGGGCGCCTTCCACGCTCCGACCGATTCGGGCGTCGCTTCGAAGAAGCCGTCCCAGCCCGTCTCCTCGAAACCATGAAGCTCGGCGCCCGACTCCAGAGCGGCCTGGGCCAGACCGTTGCTATGCATCAGTTCGCGCGTACTGCCTTCGAGCCCATCTTTATAGAAGCGCAAGAACTGCACACCAGCCATGTCGGCAACGATGACGCGACCGGCTCCGTGTTCCTTGAGGAGTCCGATCATGGCACGCACGGCGATCGGATCGGTCGTCGCCGGATAGACATTCCCGGAGTTGCTGGCAGGTTTGATCAACACCGTGTCGCCACGTGATAGCCAGGAAAAATCCGTTGCAGCCAGCGCCGCCGCCCGCACTGCGCGGATCGTTTCTGCTGCGGGCGCCCCGCGCGAAACCCCGGCGATCGCCACGGCCTGGTCGGCTCGTCGCTCATATACCGGGGGCGGAGGTGGACGTGGAGACGGCTCGGCGTGCGAGAGACGAGGCAGCAAAGCAGCACCCGCTCCCACCGCGGCCAGTTGGCCAAACTCCCGCCGATTGATCGATTCGAGCTTTGCCATTTGTGTTCTCCTCGTCACTTCCCGCGGAGCATAGGACAGCTGGGCTTTTCAGCGATACGACGGATTCGAGCAAGCGAATCGGTGAGAGGCACTGACCACCGCGAGAGAAGTTCGTCTGAACGTTGAATAGGGATTCTAGACGATTCGAGAAGCCGCCCGTTCCCCTTAACAAGACTCCGGCGTTGCTGATCCGTCCGGTTCCCCTCGGCGTAAATCCAAACGCGCTATATCTCTATCGGCATCGGGAGAAATCGCATTGAACTGGGAAGCGATCGGAGCGATCGGAGAAATCGTCGGCGCCGGCGCCGTGTTGGTGACGCTCATCATCCTCGCCGTCCAGATTAGCCATAGCATTCGGGTGATGGCAGAGTCAAACCGGCTCGAACGGGCATCGGCCATCGATCGCCATAGCGACTCGATCGGACGTTGGCGGGGGCAGTTGATCGCAGATGACGATCTTATGCGGATCTGGGTCGCGGCGGAAAACGATGCAGCGCTCGACCCGATCGCCTTCATGCGTTTCAGTATGCTTTGGATCGATTTCACGAACACCCAGCGCGCCAACTTCGTGCGCGCCAGGACGGTTGGCGCGACGGGCCTCGGACGGCAAGCCGTTCTCAGCGTCGCCGTAGAAATAAACAAGTCTGCGACGAGGCTCGAGGCGTGGGAGATGAACCGAGCCTGGCATGAACTGGAGTCACCGGAGTTCGTTCAACTCGTGGACGAAACGAGGGAGGAGCTCAAGGCGCAAACGACCCATCGTTATCGATCGCCTGGAGCGATTCTGGAGAGTGAGACGGGCGCTCGGGACAATGCAGCGCCCGACGCCTCCTAGGCAGAAAACTCACCTCGGTTAAACGACCACTCCTCCCCGAGACGGAGCAAACTTCTCTACGACGTTCGAGACGAGCCGCCGAACGATTCTGTTCATGACGAGGCCGTCCAACTCACGACGCGAACGGGCTCGAACGCGATCAGCGTCGGCGGTGCACGCAGCACGGGCACGCTCGCGTACTGCGGATATTTGGCCTCAAGCGCTGCGATTGCGGCCGAAACCTCCGGATCCTCGGCCGAGGCGATCTGAACCACTTCGGCGGTCGCTTCGATGCGGATCCACCAGAGCTGCGTCCAGTCCGGCTGATAGTCGTCGAGTAGGAGTGATGCCTCCGGGTTCGCGCGAAGGTTGCGCACGCGCGCGAGCTCGCCGTCTTGCTTGGGCTTGCCGTCGACGGGAGACCACAGGCGGCCGTGTGATTGCGCGAACACGATCGGCACCTGGTGTAGTCGCCCGTCGGTCGCGCGGCTCCCGAGCCGCGCGACCGGCCAGG
>JAQBEG010000294.1:0-9311 GCA_032123985.1 Deltaproteobacteria bacterium | reverse complement strand
ATAGCCCTCCACCGATACTAAAATATGCCCCCGCCTCAACCCACACCCCCCCAAGAACGAGCCCCCGGCGTGCCGCCCAGCGCGATTGATGAATCGCCGGCTCCCCTTGGCCGTCGGGAACGCAGAAAGCTCGAGGTCCGTACGCGGATCTACTCGGTGGCTCGAGAGCTCTTCGTCAAACAGGGGTTCGATGCGACGACCGTCGACGAGATCGCACGCGTCGCTGACGTGGCCCCGGCCACCTTCTTCAATCATTTCCAGAGCAAGCAAGCACTGCTTGGATTGATGACCGGGGAGGTCTTCGAATACCTCCATCTGCTGACTTCGCAGCACCTCGAAGGCCAAGGCTCGAGCAGCAAGAAACTCCGCGCCTTCATTTCCGCAGCGACCGAGGGGATCTCGGCCAGTCGAGGAATCGCGCGCGACGTGCTGCTCGAATTCATGCGAAGCGACTCGACGGCGAAGGGTCCGCATCCCTACCTCGAACGACTCTTCGGGCCCTTTGTGGCCTTGATCGAGCAGGGCCAGCGCAGCGGCGAGATGCGGAGCGATTACGACGCCGCCTTTCTCGCCCAGATGGCGGTCGGCATGTTGAACTCCGCCATCACGAACTGGCTGGCCAATCCCGATTTCCCCGTTGAAACCGGCCTCGTCGAGGCCGCCGAATTTGCCCTGATCACACTTCGCCCGGAAGCGGGCGAGGACTCATCCGAAAGGAAAAGCTTCGATGGCGATCATTGATGTCGACTTCTCACAGTCCACCAGCTGGAATCACGAAATGGCCGAGCGTATGTGCTGGCTTCGCGAAAACGAGCCCATCTTCTGGAGCGAGAAAACCCAGTCCTTCATCATCAGTCGCTTCGCGGACGTCGCCTTCGTCTCCAAGAACAGCGACATCTTCTGTTCGGGTCAAGGTGTCCTTCCTGGTGCCTTCGTCCCGAAGATCGGCTTCATCGATGAGGACGAGCCGCGCCACGGAGAAATGCGCGGACTCATCAATCGAGGCTTCACGCCTCGCATGGTCCGCAAGTGGGAAGAGATCTTTCAGCAGATCACCGACGAAGTGCTCGATGAGATTGCACCAAAGGGTGAATGCGATTTCGTGGAAGACATCGCCGTCCCGCTTCCGTTGATCTTGATTGCGGAGATGATCGGAATTCGACGCGAAGATCGCGAGCGCTTTCATCAGTGGTCTGATGCGATGATCGGAGCCACCGGGAACATGGATGATCCGAAGATCGTGGCGGCAGCCGGACAGGCGGCTGTCGAGTACATCGGATATCTGACCGAGATCATCGAAGATCGGCGAAAAAATCCGAAGCAAGACCTCATTAGTATCCTGGTTCGTGCCAAGGACGACGGAATTCTCGTCAAGCACGAGTCCAATTCCAGCGGCGCACCGGAGGGCCTCCAGCACACCGATTCCGAGCGCGATATGACCAACGACGAACTCATCAAGATGTGCATTCTGCTCCTGGTCGCTGGAAACGAGACGACACGGAACGGACTCACGGGCGCGATGCAACTCCTGATCGAAAATCCCGAGACCCGCACGAGGCTAATCGAGAACCCGTCCCTGATCCCGGCCGCGATCGAGGAAATGCTGCGATTGACGTCACCGGTCGTCTCCTTCTCCCGCACCACGACTCGCGATACGGAGCTTCAGGGCGTACCGATCAAGGAGGGACAGCGGGTTTTGATGATCTACGGATCCGCGAATCGTGACGCCAGCGTCTTCGAGAATCCCGATTCCTTCGATATCGATCGAAACGCACCCCACCTCGCCTTCGGCATCGGCAACCACTTCTGCATGGGCGCCAACCTGGCTCGCATGGAACTGCGCGTTGCGCTGCAGGAGCTTCTCCGACGTACACCCGACATGAGCTACGCGGCCAACGGACCCGAGTTTGGTGCATCCGCATTGGTCCGAAGCGTCGTGCACATGTATCTTCGCTTTACGCCGGAAGCGCGTATTTAGTAGTTAGGCGTCGAATTGCGCGATCAGATGAGCGGGGAACGCGCGCTGATTTTCGACATGGATGGGGTGTTGATCGATTCCGAGCCGCTCTGGCGGCGGGCGGAGATCGAGATCTTCGGTGAGGTCGGTCTGGTTCTGGAAGACGCCGACTGTTTCCAGACCCAGGGACTTCGAATCGATGAAGCCGTCGCATTCTGGTATCGGCGGGCGCCCTGGACCGGACCCTCGCGTGAAGACGTCGCGTCAACGATCATGTCGCGCATGGCGCTGATGATTCGAAGCGAGGGCGAACCGATACCCGGCGCGCTGTCATCGATCGACTGGGCCGCGAATTCGAACTGGCGTCTCGCACTCGCCTCCTCGTCCTCGAAATTTCTGATCGAAACGGTGCTCGATCGCTTCGAGATCGCTCACCTTTTCGAATGCACGCGATCCGCTGAGGACGAGAAATACGGTAAACCGCAGCCCGATGTCTACCTGTCCGTGGCGCGCGATCTTCGACTCGATCCTCGCGTCTGCGTGGCCGTCGAGGATTCCGCGAATGGCGTGGACTCGGCGATATCGGCCGGCATGCGTTGCATCGCCGTTCCGCCGGCTGAAACTCGAAGCGATCCGCGCTTCGAGGCGGCCACGCTGAAGCTGAGATCTCTTCAGGATCTCCCCGCCGCGCTCGAGCAGCTGGAGGAGCTCTGACCCCAGCTGGCCGCAGCTGACCGCAGAGGCGTTTGTAACTCACTCCGACCCCATGTATTTTCAGAACTCGGCGCGTTTTGTGCCGAGCGTTGACCGCAGGGTCCCGTTCGAGTTCGGGATCCTGTGAACCCGGTCAGATCCGGAAGGAAGCAGCCGCAGCAGGCACTTGGCTGCGATCGGATAAGCCCTGCGGTCAACCCTCGGCACGCTTTCAATTCAGATGGGCACCCCCTATTGAGCTATCAGGTCATCGCACGAAAATGGCGACCGCAGAGTTTCGACGAAGTCTCTGGTCAGGGTCATGTCACCACAGCCCTGCGCAATGCGATCCGCAGCGATCGCATTCCCCATGCGATCTTGCTGACGGGTCCGCGTGGCGTCGGCAAGACGACCCTCGCCCGACTGATCGCGCGTTGTCTGAATTGCGAGAAGGGCCCAACCGACGAGCCCTGTGGAAGCTGCACCTCCTGTACTGAGATCACGGAGAGCCGCTCGACCGACGTCCAGGAAATCGACGCCGCGAGCCGAACCGGCGTCGACGATATTCGCGAAGTCATCGAGTCGATCCGCTACTCCGCAGCGCATGGCAAATACCGCATCTTCATCATCGACGAAGTGCACATGCTCTCGACCTCGGCTTTCAACGCGCTGCTAAAAACGCTCGAAGAGCCACCGCCGAGAAGTCTGTTCGTACTCGCGACCACGAATCCAGAGAAGATTCCATTCACGGTTCTGTCGCGCTGCCAACGCCATGACCTACGTCGCATCGGCCTCTCGAGCGTCAGCGATCGGCTCAAGGAAATCTGTGCATCGGAGGGGATCGAGATCACCGCCGGCGCGCTCACGCAAATCGCCCGGGAAGGCGACGGGTCGATGCGCGATGCGCAGACACTCCTCGATCAGATCGTTGCCTACGGGGGCGAGAACATTACGGACGAAACGATCGCCGAGGTACTCGACCTCGTCGATCGGCGCGTTCTCCACCAGATCGTCGCGGCCTGTATCGATGGGGATGCCAAGCACGCGCTCGAGTCGGTTGCCCAGGCGACCAGTGGCGGATCCGAAGCACGGCGCATCGCGGACGCACTGCTCGAACTGCTCAGGGATCTCGTCGTGCTAAAAGTCGCGCCGGATGGCCAGGGCCTCTTCGACGGATCGGATGAAGAGCGGGCCGAATTGCTCGAACTCGCGTCGCGTACGGAGCCCGCTCGTCTGCGACGAATGTTTCGCGCCCTCGTGCGAGAGATCGAAGATCTGTCCTGGGCGCCACGCCCGACCGCCGTGCTGGAGATGGCGATCATCCGGCTCGCGACGCTGCCCTCCGGCGACGATGTAGGTCAGCTCCTCAGCCGTCTCGACCAACTCGAACGCAGATTGTCTGCCGATAAGGGCCGCACAGGCGGCGGCGGGGCTGGAGGTGGAGGTGGAGGCACGGCCAGTCGCAGCGGCGCGGTCTCGGAACGAGGACCGCGAAAACGAGCCGAGAATCCACGCGCAGCGACGCGCCAACCCGATGCATTCGACCCACCGCCAGCTTCGACTCGAGTCTCGAGCAACGGTGCAGCGGTCGATCCAAAGGCCAAGAAAGAGAGCAAACCGGAAGCACGCTCCACGCCGGAGCGTCAGCCCGAACCTTCGGCGCTTGGTGGGGGCGCACCGCCCGAAGCCATCTTCGACCGCTTCCGCTCCAAAGCGCTCGAAACCGATCGAAGTCGTTATGCATCGCTCGAAGGCACAGAACTCGTTTCGATCAACGGCAACACGATCGCATTGAGCGTCAAGGCGGCTTTTCATGCAGAACGTCTAAGCGCTCGAATCACCGACCTCGAAGCATTCGCCGGCAAGCTCTTCGGGCAACGCACAAAGATCAGCGTCGAGATTCAAGCGGCCCAATCGCCGGAAGAAGAGAGCCTCGAATCCCGCGAACATTCGCGCAAGCGCCGCCAGGAGGCACTCAACAGTGAGCCGGTCAATCTCGCCATCGAGATTCTCGAGGCGGAAATCGTCGAGATCCGACCCCTCGGAGACAATCATTGAATCCGAATGAAATGCAGGAAATGATGCAGCGTGCTCAGCAGATGCAGAGCCGCATGGGCGATCTACAGCGAGAACTCGCGGCTCAGAAATTCGAGGCGAGCAGCGGCGGCGGCATGGTCGAAGCCGCGGTTTCCGGCGGGCTGCGCGTCATCTCGATCAAGATCGAGCCTTCGCTGCTGACCGGAGACGATCAATCCATGCTGCATGACCTCATAGTGGCGGCCATCAACGCGGCTCTCGCAAAGGCTCAGGAGAGTGTTGCGCAGGAGCTCGCCCGCGTTCAGCAATCCATGCTGACAGGACTGGGAAACTAGATATGTCCTCGTCCCCGGCAATGGATCGCCTCGTTGCGAGTCTGAAACGATTGCCTGGCATCGGTGAAAAATCAGCAACGCGACTGGCCTACTACCTCTTGAGCGCTCCCGAGGATCTTTCGCGCGAACTCTCCGAGGCAATCGCGCGAGTCCAGAGAGACACGGTCGTGTGTGACTCCTGCTTCACACTCTCCGATCGAAGCCCCTGCCCCGTCTGTGCTCATCCAGACCGCGACACGACGCTCATCTGTGTTGTCGAAGAGCCCGCGGACATGGCTTCGATCGAGCGCAGCGGTGGATTCAAAGGGCTCTACCACGTGCTCGGCGGCGCACTCTCGCCGATCGACGGGATGGGCCCGGAAATGCTTCGTGTCGGCGAACTCGAACGCCGCGTCCGGGATGGCAGCGTCAAGGAGGTCATTCTGGCGACCAACCCCACCGCTGAGGGCGACGCCACCGCCCATTTCCTGGCTGATCGGCTGCGGGCCTCGAGCACCAGGATTACGCGAATCGCCTACGGAATGCCGCTCGGGGGCGATCTCGAGTATGCGGACCACGTGACCGTCAGCCGTGCGATCGAGAATAGACGCTCGATTTCGGACTGAATCGCTCGAGGAGTCGGGAATCGGCCCTGTAGCTCTAAAGATGGAGCGAATGCCGGCCGATCTTTGTTCCAGCACTACGCCTTCGCGCTCGCGAGGTGGGTGTTGCCGGTTCGACCCCACGCGGGGTAAGCTGGCAAAAGGGTTCATTTCCCGGACGTTTACAGAGGCAAATGCCGATGATGGAATCCCAGCTCGTGATGCAACAAGAGGATTTCGATGGAGTCTTCGCGGTAATCCAAAAGCTGGTCCGAGATGCCAACGCGAAGGGCATCTTCGTGGTCGACAAAGCGGGGCAGCTGATCGCCGAAGCCGGCGAGATGCAGGGCGTCGACAGCACCAGCCTGGCGAGCCTCACAGCTGGCTGCGTCGCCGCGACCGGCGGACTTGCCAAGATCGTGGGCGAAGAAGAATTCCCGATTCATTTCCACCAGGGACAGCGGGACAACCTGCATATGACCCTGGTCGGCGACCGCATGATCCTGGTAGTCGTCTTCGATGAGCGAAGTTCACTCGGCCTCGTTCGACTCCGCGTCAAGAAGGCCGGCAACGAGCTGGCGAAATTGTTCGAGGAGATTCGGAAGAAGGCGGAGACCGAGATCCAGAACAATGGCTCGCCCTTCGCTGAAATTACCGACGACGATATCGACAACCTCTTCTCGGACTAATCCCTGATCGGACAGCTCACCCCATGTCGTTCATCAACTACAGCTCGAGAGAGATCAACTGCAAGATCGTCTACTACGGCCCCGGCCTCTGCGGGAAGACGACGAACTTGCAGCACATCTACCTGAAGACGAATCCCGAAGTAAAGGGAAAGATGATCTCCCTCGCGACCGAGACGGAGCGCACGCTCTTCTTCGACTTCCTCCCACTCGCTCTCGGCGAGATTCGCGGCTTCAAGACGCGCTTCCATCTCTACACCGTGCCGGGCCAGGTCTTCTACGATGCCAGCCGGAAGCTGATCCTGAAGGGCGTCGACGGCGTCGTATTCGTTGCGGACAGCCAGATCGAGCGTATGGAGGCGAACCTCGAGAGTCTCGACAATCTCAGGGTGAATCTCAAAGAACAGGGCTACGACCTCGACAAAATTCCCTACGTTGTGCAGTACAACAAGCGAGACCTTCCAAACGCGGCGTCTCTCGAAGAGCTGCAGAAGCTCTGCAATCCGACGGGTGCAGTGGAATTCGAGGCTTGCGCGACGACCGGCGAAGGGGTGTTCGAGACGCTCAAGGCGGTCGCCAAAGGGGTGTTGGCTGATCTCAAGAAGATGGGCAGCTAGAGCTAGGCTTGCTCGCTCGCTCGCTCGCTTGAATCATTACTCAGTTCGTTATAGCTAGGACGCGCGAAGCCGGCACGGCGCGGGTTTCGGTGAATGGCTCGGCTTCGCCTGCGCTTTAGTTCACCGAAACCCACACCGCACCGGCTTCGCGGGGCTTAGCTGGGCGGGTGTTGTCAGGGGTTAGGCGCGGTGTAGTTGAATTTCTTGGGGTCATCCGGTGGCTGTGTGTGTGGGGGGGGATGGCCGTTCGTGACATGCTGGTGGACCGGAACCTCTCGGCGGGAGAGGGCGGTGCGGCGCGGCGCCCTCGTCTCTTCAGCGCAAAACCCAATCAGCAAACTGCGATTCAGGCCGCTTCGTCTTCTGCTGCGAGGCCAAGGATGGCTGGGGGGCTTCGGTGACGCCAGGCCGCGATTTTTCGGTTGATGTCGTTGGCGGCTACGTAAAGGGCGGGGACGAGGAAGAGCGTCACCCCCGACGAGAAGGCGAGACCCCAGCCCAATGCCAGTGACATCGGCGACATGATGGCATCCCAACCGCCCAGGCCATAGGCAGTCGGCATGACGCCACCAAAGGTCGAGAGGCTGGTGACGAGCACGGGGCGCAGTCGCGAGACGAGTGCCTCGATGATGATCTCTGTTCGCTCATCGTCACTCGCACCTCGGCGTAGGCTGTGCAGTGCCTGGTGAACGGAGTCGACCATCACGATCGATGCATTCACCACGACGCCCGAGAGGCCGATCGTGCCGATCAACGGCAAGAGACTGAAATTCATTCCGTGCAGCCAGAAGGTCAGCACGACCGAGACTGCTGCAAAGGGTACGACCGCGATTACGAAGAAGGCCTCGAGGAACGAGCCGAGCATGATCGCAATGACGGCGCCAATCCCGAGCACGACCGCCATGCCAACGAAGGCAAGGTCATCGGTTGCGCGGCGCGATTCCACGGCTTCGCCGGAAATCTCGATCTCGATGTCCGAACGACCCGCATAACGGGGAACAAATTCTTTCTCGATTCGATCCGCAACGGTGGTTCCCGTCTGCCCACCATCGGAAGCGAGTCCACCCGAGACCATGACCGCGCGCTGACCATCTCGATGCTGAATCCGGGCCAGCGCCGGAATTTCGACAGGATTGACCACGTCGCGAAGCAACACGAGCTCTCCACGACTGTTCCGAACGGGCGCTTCGAGGAGCGCATCGAGGGAGCGTCTCGCATCCGGCTCGAACAGCACGCGAATCTCCGTCGTTTCGTCGAGATCCCGAATGTCCGATGCAATGATCCCGTAGTAGGCCGCCTTCAACGTGAGACCCAGATCCTTTTCGTCGAGTCCCCTGCGCGCGAGCTGCTCTGCGTCTGGATTCAGGTCGATCTGACGCATTCCGAACTTCTCGTCGACCGAGACATCGACGACGCCGTCGATGTCTTCGAGAAACTGAGACAACGCGAGCGCCGCCTGCCGACGCACGACGTCATCATTCGCGAGAATGAATACGCTCACCGGCTCGAGGCCAGGCGGACCATCGACCTCCGCCTCGAAACGGATATCCGCCTCCGGCGGGATGCGGATCTGCGATCGCACGTACTGGATCCACTCACCCGCATTTCGAGTCTTCTCGCCCGGTCGAAGATGCGCAGAGATGACGCCCTCGTTCTCCGCCGACCCGTACTCCCGATCGAATGCCTGCGCGTCCTGATGTCCGATCCGGGACGTCACGGCGAGCAGGTCATCCCCGATCATGGCCGGAAGCTGAGCCTGAATGGCGTCGACATTGGCTTCGGTCTGCTCGATCGGCGTGCCGGGTGGCATCGTGACCTTGATCGCGAAGCCCGGCGCCGATTCTTGCGGAAAGAACTCGAACTGCATGCGCGGAACGATTCCGAAAAGGATCGCGAAAAAGATCAGCGCGAAAACGCCGATCACGAGGCCGCGTTTCGGAAGAAGCGTATGCAGTACTCGGCGATAGCTCTCCTCCAAACGGAGCACGAAAGCTCGTTTCGGTCGGGGCATTGCGTCAGCCCGCACCATCGACATATGCGGCGGCAGAATCAGGAAACTCTCGATCAGCGAAATACCCAACGCCAGACAGACGACCGCCGGAATCTGCCAGATGATCTTCGACGCCATGCCCCCGATCGCGAGCATCGGCGCAAATGCGAGCAACGTCGTTGCCGCGGACGCGATCACCGGCCGTGCGACCATAGCCGTACCCGCAACCGCGGCATCCGCCGGAGAGAGTCCTTCTTGGCGCTTAAGCAGAATTTTCTCCGCAACGACGACCGCATCGTCGACCAGCATTCCGAGTACGATCACAAAGGCGATCGTGGAAATAAAATTGATCGTCATGCCGACGACGGGCATCAACGCGATCACGCCGAGAATGACCAGCGGAACGCCGATGCAG
>JAQBEG010000293.1:0-2566 GCA_032123985.1 Deltaproteobacteria bacterium | reverse complement strand
GCCACTGGAATATGGCCCGGTTCGCCGAGACCCTGCTGCCCTTGCTCGGCGAGACCGAGGACGAGGCCCTCGAGTCTGCTCGTGATGCGCTCGACGCCTACCCGGTTCGCTTCCAGTCCGCCTACTCCGCGGGCCTACAACGCAAGCTCGGTCTGCTTGGTGAGCCTACGGACGATCTCCATCTGGGCGCGGATCTGCTCGCGCTGATGGCGGAGCAGCAGGCCGACTACACGCTGACCTTTCGTCATCTGTCTTCTTCGACCGAGGACGATCTAGGCAGCGATGCGACCACCCATGCCGATGCCGATGTGCGGGCGCTTTTTCGCGAACCGCAGGCATTTGACGCCTGGGCTCGACTGTGGCGGGAACGCCTCGCCGTCGAAAGCCGCGACGACGACGCCCGTCGGCGCGACATGCGCGCGGTCAATCCGGCCTTCATCCCGCGTAATCACCGGGTCCAGCAGGCCATCGAAGCGGCCACCCAAGCGCAAGACCTCCAGCCTCTGGAAGATCTGTTGGCGGTCGTGAGCCGCCCCTACGCCGATCTCCCGGAGCTCGCGGAGTACGCCCGGCCCCCGGAACCCCACGAAGTCGTACGGCAGACGTTCTGTGGGACCTGACACGCTTGCAGCCGTGCGATCGGCGACAGGCTAGATCCAGAGGCAATTTGTCTTCAAGGATGGGCACGGAAGTGTCGAATCAAGAGACATGAACTCGCTCATACTAGTTGGATTCCTGGCGTTCTTCGTCGTCGCGCTGGTGGTCGGGATTCGACTTCTGATGCTCTGGCACCGCACGCGCCAGCTCCCCGAACTCTTGATGGGAATCGGCGTGCTGGGAATCGGGCCGGTGGGCTTCGGCTGCATGATGGTCGGCGTCGTCTCGATCTCGAATCCACCGATCGCGAAACTGGGCTTCGGACTCGGCACGCTGGCCGTGGCGGCGGGCGTGATGGCCAAGTGCATCTTCAACTGGTTCGTTTATCGCCGACGCTCCATCCCCGCGATGGCTGTGACGATTGGCGTCGCTGGGCTGTTGCTCTCGATTCTCATCCTGCACCTCGTCGACGGCCAATGGATGCCGACCGAGGCCATGGCCTGGGATGCCCTCGCTCGAAGTGTCGCGCAGGTGGGATGTCTGCTTTGGGGATCGGCTGAGTCTCTCAACTACTGGATACAGATGCGACGACGCCTGAAACTCGGACTTGCGGATTCCGTGGTCGTGAATCGTTTCTTGATGTGGGGCATCGGGGCCGGCTTCGCGGGGACTGGAACGGGCATTGGTGCCGTGGCCGAGGTCATGACCGGAGTACCCGCGCTCGAGATACCCTGGGTGATTTCGACGTCGTCCGCGTTCGGATTCGGGGCGGCCGTGGCGATCTACCTCGCCTTCGTTCCGCCAAAGCGCTACGTGCAGTACATCCGAGACCACGCCCAGCAATTCGGCTCCCACGCTCGCGTCGTCTCCTGACCGCCGTGTCGCCGCCTTAGCACGAGTCGCGAGGCCGACCGTCCCTTGTGAATAACTGAAGAAAATCTGGAGCGAGATTCGAGCGCGCGCTCGAATACGAATCGGCATTCTCCCGGTCTCGGACAGCGTCCGTCCGAGACAAGAGGAGAGCCCATGCGCACGATTCGTTCTCTACTCTGGGTCGGCAGCGGCCGAGGTCTCAGCGAAAGCGGAATGACCGAGGCCCCGGAACTCGATGTGACCTGGGTTCCCAACGTCGCAGAAGCCGTCCTGCTTCCGCGAGTCCATTTCGACGGAATCCTGCTTGAAGCCGCGACGCAGGACGGGTTGCGAGACTCGATCGCCGCCCTCGCCCACCACTCACCGAAGACGTCCATCCTCGTCTGCCTGCCAGACAGCCAGACGGATGCCGCCGAAGAGGTCATCAAAGCCGGCGCCGCCGCGATGCTCTTTCTCGATTCGGACGAGCCCGGCCCGGGCATTGTGAGCGAGATCAACGAAGTGCTCGATGAAATCCGAGACGCTCCAATACCACAAATACCGCAAATACCGCAAATACCGCAAATGCCGCAAATGCCGCAAACGCCACTCGCACCGCGCGACGAAGTCATTCCGTTCGTACCCATCGCATCTCCGGATGGCCCGCTCGAACGAGACATCGCCTCATTCGAGAATGCATCGACACCCCAGATCATCGCGAAGAGCATCGCCATGAAGGAGCTATCCGCGCTGGTCGATCTCGCCGCGTCGAGTCCATCGACGGTTCTGCTCACCGGTGAAACCGGCGTCGGCAAGGAAGTCATCGCCCGGCAACTCCACGAACGCAGCTGTCGCGAGAGCGAGCCTTTCATCGCGATCAACTGTGCTGCATTCCCTGAAACGCTCCTCGAGAGCGAACTCTTCGGCCATACGAAGGGGGCCTTCACCGGAGCCGATCGCAGAAAGGACGGACTCTTCGAAGCCGCGGGACAGGGCACGCTCTTCCTCGACGAGATCGCGGAGATGGGCCTGCCGCTGCAGGCGAAGCTTCTCCGCGTCCTGCAAGAGCGCGAAATTCGACCCGTTGGCGGAGTCCGTCAGATCCCCGTTCGCTGCC
>JAQBEG010000292.1:0-7836 GCA_032123985.1 Deltaproteobacteria bacterium | reverse complement strand
CTCCGATATTGGGTCATGGCTCCGTATCCCCTGGGGCCCGAGAGGTGCACAGGGTTCAGAGCCGTAAGAATCCAGTCGGATCGTCGAGGCCTTGTCTTGAGGTCGTGCGCTCAAAGTTCACGAGAACTATCGATCGAGCCTCTGCGCGCGACTACCGTTTAGTCGCAGATCCGTAACGAATTGCATAGTCGGTGAAAATTCATGTCTCCCATACGCAACTCCAACGCGCTTCCCCTGGCCGGCTACCGAGTCGTCGATCTGGCCGATGAAAAGGCGGAGCTGGCCGGACGAGTTCTGGCTGACCTTGGTGCCGAGGTCGTTCGCGTCGAGCCGCCAGGCGGTGCGCGCTCACGGAAGCTTCCGCCCTTCAAGGACGGTCAAAGTCTGTACTTTGCGACTCGAAACGCGAACAAGCTGGGCCTGGCTCTCGACCTCGAATCTGCAGACGGCCGCGATCGACTCATTGACCTTCTTTCTCGCGCGGATGTGTTGATCGAAACCGAAGCCCCAGGTCACATGGCCGAACTCGGTCTCGATCCGGACGAGCTTTCGAAGCGTTTCCCGCACCTCATCGTGCTGTCGATTTCGGATTTTGGACAGACGGGTCCTTATCGTGATTGGGCAGCGACGGATTCGACTCTTTGCTCAATCTCGGGGCTGCAATGCAAGGCCGGGACTGCCGATCGCGAGCCGCTCCTCACACCCGGCGCGATGGCCTACGACATCAGCGGTATCATGGGCGCCTTTGCGGCGATGGTCGCGCTCTTCCAGCGCGAGAAGACCGGTTTCGGGCAGACGATCGATCTTTCGGTGCTCGAGGCGGTGGCGCAGCAGTCGGACTGGTCGTACGCGAACGGTTCGATGATCGAGGCCAAGGGGCAAGACAGTACGACCATTCGCAATGGGTCAGGACCGATCTACAAGATCATTCCCTGCAAGACCGGTTATGTCCGCCTCGTCATCATGGCGCCTCGTCAATGGCATGCGATGCGCGAGTGGCTGGGAGATCCCGACTACCTTCGAGATCCCAAATACGACAGTTTCCTTGGTCGGATCGAAATCGCTGATGCGCTGGGCGTCATTGTCGGCGACCTCTTCGCAACCATGTCCCACGAAGAAGTCGCGATGGAGGCCCAGAAACGCGGCATCGTCTGTACTCCCGTTCTTTCGCCTGGCGAGGTGTTGAAGAACGTACATTTCAGGTCTCGGGACACCTTCGTGACAGGCGAATTCGCGCCGGGTAAAGCTGGGCCGATCGCGTCGGGCTTTTTCGAACTCGACCGAGAACGCCTCGGCTATCGAATTCGACCACCAGAGCTCGACGAACACGCAGCCCTGATCGAGAACGAATTCTGGCCGGGCGTACGTCCTGCGCCCGCCGGAGCGCGCCCGCAGCCATCGCTTCCTTTCGAGGGTCTACGCGTTCTCGATTTCGGCATAGGAGGCGTGGGCGTCGAAGCGGCGCGCTTGTTCGCGGATTACGGCGCGGACGTGATCAAGATCGAGAGTCGAAGCTATCCGGATTTCATTCGCGTCGTGATGTCGACCGAGATGAGTGCATCGTTCGCTTCTTCGAGTCGGTCGAAGCGCGGCCTCGGTGTGAATATCAAGAAAGACGAGGGTCGCTCGCTGGTTTACGAACTGGTGGGTCAGGCGGATGTTGTCACCGAAAACGGTTCGACCGGAATGATGGAATCGCTGGGCCTCGGCTTTCCGCAGATCGAAGCGTTGAACCCTCGGATCGTGATGGCGAGCAGCCAACTTCTTGGAGATCACGGCGACTGGGCCAACTGGATTGGCTACGGACCGAGTACGCAACCGATCGGCGGCCTCGTTCACCTTTGGGACTATTCAAAAGATGCAAAAGACGCAAAGGACGCGACAACCGCAGCGGTGGCGCCGCCGGCTGGATCGAGCTCTATTTTTCCCGATCATCTCGCTGGGCGGCTGCTGGCAGTGGTTGCTCTCGCGGGTGTGATTCGTCGCCTGCGTACTGGGAAGGGCGGGCATGCGTCGGTCGCGCAGGCCGAAGCCGTCGTGAACATTCTTGCGGACCAGATGCTCAAGGAGGGCGTCGATCCAGGAAGTGTCGCGCCGCGAGGCAATCGCAGCGAACGGGGTGCCCCCTGGGGTTCGTATCCTTGTTCCGGATACGAACAGTGGATCACGATCACGGTTCGCGATGATTCGGATTGGCAGAGGTTGCGCGCTGCGATGGCTGATCCGAGCTGGGCGGCGAGCGATGCGTATGCCACCGCCTCCGGCCGATTCGCTGCGCACGACGAGATCGACGAGCGGCTCCGCGAGTGGACGGGTTCGCAGACGACACAGGTCCTCACGGCGACGCTTCAGATGTTCAAGGTTCCCGCAGCGCCGATGTTCACCGCGAGGGATCAGCTCCGCGATCCACATTTCCAGGCACGGGGATATGGCCGTTGGGTCGACCAACAAGGGCTCGGCTGGATGGCCTTCGAGGGCCCGGCATTCCGTGCGAGCGGGCTGACTGACATATGTGTCTGGCAAGCGCCGCTCATTGGCGAGCACACGCGCGAAATCGCTCGCGAGTTGCTCCGGCTGGACACAGACGAGATCGATCGGAAGATCGAGCAGGGCGTTCTCGAAGTTACGGAATAGAGCAAACGGCTTCTGGGTAGGTTCGAAGGGATTTAGAATGAAAGATTTCGAGGGCCGCGTCGCGGTCGTGACCGGAGCAGCAAGTGGGATTGGTCTCGAGCGCGGTTCTTGGCGTCTATGTGGCGACGAAGCACACCGTGGTGGGAATGACGGAATCGCTCTACCGCGAACTCGAGGAAACGAATATCGGAGTTCACTGTCTTTGCCCGAATCTGGTCAGCACCAGGATCTTCCAGTCCGAACGAAATCGCGATGACGGAGCGGAAATGAAGGTTTCGCAGGTTGCCACGATCGGGGTACTTCGCGAGGCGATTTCCTCGATGGGCATCGGGGTAGAGAAGGTCGCGGGTGATATCATCGACGCCCTTCGCGCCGACAAGTTCTGGATCTTCACCCACGATTTGACGACCAAGGCAGTCTCCGCTCGAGTCGCTGACATCGAAGCGGGTCGGAATCCCACGAACCCCTACGAAGGGATAGAAGGGCTGGGTGAACTCAGCGAGCTCAAGTAACGCGAAATCGGTGCGCCCATTGCAGCGCGTGACGGTCAGAATTCGTTCAGGCGAACGTCATGATTACGAGATCCTCGAGCGCGCGATCGGCACCGACTCGACGAAGCTGCTATTCCGAAGTGGTTCGAATCGGGAGGGCAGACATGATTGTGCCTCGAACGGAAGAGCGAATTCTGGCGGGTTGGGCGCACGACCTCGGTAAGCCGTTGCAGGTCATTGGGCACCACGCGCGACGACTCGTGAATGAGGTTGGGCAGGACCAACGAGCACGCGAGCTGGCGCGTACGATCGTCGCCTTGTCGGATGATGCGTTGCGCGTGGTGGATCGCCTCATGGAATCTGCGAGGCCGAAGGAACCGGGAGTCGTACGACCCGATGAGCTTCGTACGATTGTTGAACGTGTCGTCGCGGCCATCCGCAGACTCCACCCCGGATGCGTGTTTCGGACTCGAGGTTCGGTTCCGGCGGTAGAGATCGATCAGCCGGAGGAGCTCTTCTGCGCGCTCGTCAACTTCGCTGACAACGCGATTCGTGCAAGTGAAGACAGTCAAGCGGTGACGATCCTGGCACGACTGGATGGTGATGATCTGGTGATCGATGTGATCGATCAAGGGAAGGGGATGCCGCCCTCTATTCAGGAGCGAGCCTTCGAACCCTATTTTTCCACGGGGAGGAGTTCGCGCGCGACGGGCCTGGGTCTCCCAGAATGCCGTGCGCAAATCGAATCGATGGGTGGTTATGTCGAGCTCGAATCCGTCGACGGCAACGGGACGCGTGCTTCCGTTATTCTTCCTAACGCTCGAACGCGAGCGCCCTCTTCTGCCCATCGCGATTGATGAGGACATCGCGTTGCCCGTGGTACACTGCAAGCCTTTCAATCACAAGAACCTCGAGAGGATTCTTCGCAATGGCTACATTCATGGCACCCTTCAACGCCCACTTCTATGCGCTCATGCGAATCGTCGTCGGATTCACGTTCATGTGCCACGGGGCACAAAAACTGTTTGGGATCCCGAGCGCCGCGCCCGAAGGTATTCCCCCTTTCGTATTGTATGTCGGAGGGTCGATCGAGCTGATCGGCGGCGGCCTGGTCATGATCGGGTTGATGAGTCGTTGGGCGGCGTTTCTCTGTAGTGGCATGATGGCAGCCGCCTACTGGATGGCGCACGGGCTCAAAGCGCCGCTTCCGATTTCGAATGGCGGCGAACTGGCGGCGGTCTATTGCTTCGTCTTTCTCTTCATCTCTGCGCAGGGAGCTGGAATTTGGAGCGTCGAGGGGAGCCGTTCAGGCGCCGGCGCATGATAGACAAGGGCATCCGATCACCGGAGCCCGATGGGTCTGGCGCGAGGCTCTGGCGCATCCTCCTCTCGCTCGCAGCGCCAGTGCAATTCGAGCCCGAAGAGTTGATCGCAACGCCGTGGAGTGCCGAGAAGCTCGTCGTCGAGTTCGATGAAGCGTATACGGCTTTTGTCGAAAGTTTCGAGCGACTTCCAAGCGAATCTCAGATGATGGCGCTCCAAGCGGTCGATACGAAGTTTGCGGCCATGGTGCGTGCAAAGGATGCGTCGCTATGGACCGCCCGAGCGTATCGCGAGGATCCGACCTGGTATGAGGTGCGAGCACTTGCGGACTATGCGGTCGGCGAATTCGATTGGCCGCGCACGCTCGCCTGAGAATGGTCATGTTCCCCCGCTACGGAAGTCTCGGCGCGGCTTGCAGCACGTAGTTCGTCGTTTAGGTCGGGCAGACGGAGTTGCGGTATCGTCCGCGTCGAACGAATGAGGCGAGTGGCATGATCCCGGGATTCGACCCAACCGAAATCGTCGCCTGTGCATTGCGACCGACTGGAAGCTGGACCCACCTCAGCTCGTTGATCGGGTTCGTCGTCGTTACCTGGTTCGTGTCGCGTTCGGGGCGAGCCCGACTGCCACGTCGTCAGCACTAAGATCGTTCGCTCTCCATTTTTCTAACTCGGTGCGTGCAACACCCGTGAGACTTCCAGGGCATCGCGTAACGCCGCGACGTCGTGCGTGCGTAGATAGTCCGCACCTTCGCTTGCTGCGTGAAGCTCGGCTGCGAGGGTGGCCGGGCCGATCTGGTCGACCGCGCGACCTGTGATCCTGCGCAGGAAAGACTTCCTCGAAACGGAGATGAGAATCGGGCGGCCAAAACGTGTTTTCAGTTCGGGGATTCGCTGAAGTACGGCGATGGACGCTGCTGGATTGCTCCCGAGAAAGAAGCCCATGCCCGGGTCGATGATGAGCCGATCCTCGGCG
This sequence comes from Deltaproteobacteria bacterium, assembly GCA_032123985.1. Taxonomy (GTDB): domain Bacteria; phylum Myxococcota_A; class UBA9160; order UBA9160; family UBA4427; genus UBA4427. The sequence goes on along the minus strand of JAQBEG010000292.1, from coordinate 2,413 downwards.
ATATTCGCGCGCATGAGTTCGCTCAGTCGTGTTTCGAAGAAGCGATCGATCGATGTGAGAACTTTCTCGGGTGTGACCTCGTTTCGTACGGCGTGTTGGAGTTCCAGGAGAGAGTGAACGACGACGAGTGAAGCTTTGCTGTCTGCTAGTTCGGGATAGAGTCGACGATCTGAAAATCCCCGAACGTCGTTCAGCATGGAAACGCCGGCCACGATTCCGAATTCAATGACATCCGAATCCGTTGCGTCGATCGAGATCGGAACTTCACAGGTCGAGAGTCCGGCCAGGACGGGGACGAGGCGTTCGATTTGGTGCTTGCCGGAAACGTGGATCGCGTCGGGATTGCTCGAGGCGGGACCCAGCTCGAGAAAGTCCGCTCCCGCGGTGGCGAGCTGGCGGGCATGTTCGATCGCCGCCTCGGGCGTCAGGAATCGTCCGCCATCCGAGAACGAATCCTCGGTGATGTTGACGATTCCAACGATTTTCGGCGCTTTATCCACAGTGGTTTTCTAGCACGCCCGGCCGCATTCGGATTTCCGTTCTATTGGACGCGCCAGAGAGACGAACCTGAGTCGAATCATGACGCCTCGAACGCCCATGTTGTCGCCTACCAATTTTCACATCGCTTTTACATAGTCAGCACGCTTGTTGCGTTTTCCCGCTCTTCAATTTCGGCTACACCTGCCTTCGCGTCTGGCCGCAATCAGACATACGCACTGCGCATTTTCTGCCGGATCAACACCGCCCCCCATTGGAAGTTTAACGCCCATTATGAACGCTGTGATCGAGATGGATCTCCGGGAGTATTCAGTCGCACCCGTCGAAGTCGAGGCCAAGGCCGAATTCCAAGCGGGCCGATGGCTGCGTTACAAGGTCGATCGCCGTGCAGTGACCATGGTGAGCGTCATGTTGGGTCTGCATGTGCCGGTCTTTTTTCTTGCGCCAACCTGGATCGCCGCGCTGTGTGTCATCCCATTTACTGTCACCGGTATGTTCATTGCGGCGATCAACCACCATCACCAACATTTCAACACTTTTCAGTCGTTGTGGATGAACCGCGTTTACGACATTGCCTTGTCGCTCCAGACCGGTATCGCGCCCTACGCCTGGGTGCTCCATCACAATCTCGGACACCACGTCAACTATCTCAATCAACGCCCTCATCTCCAACCGGATGAATCGAAATGGACGCGACGTGATGGATCGCAAATGGGCCGGATCGAATACACGATCGACCTGCTGCTGCATCACCAGATCGACATTATTCGAGTCGGCCGCCGCTACCCGAAATATCTCCGCGCATTTCTGTGGATGAAACTACCGCTGTGGTCGATCATCGGGCTTGCGCTCTACTTCAATCCGACAAATGCCGTGCTTGTGATCCTGCTTCCCGGTTTCCTGACGCTCATCCACACTTCCTGGGTTACATACGGACACCACGCCGGCCTGTACCCGACGAATCATTATGATGCGAGCGTGAATTGCATCAATCCGCTCTTTAACTATCTCTCTTGCAATCTCGGCTACCACACCGCGCACCACAAACGACCCGGTGTACATTGGTCTCTCCTCCCGAAGATCCATGCTGAGATCGAGCATCGGATTCCGCCGGAGCAGATCGAAACCACTTTTTTTTAGGCGAGTGAACTGGTAGGCGAGTGAACTGGTAGGCGAGTGAACTGGTAGGCGAGCGAATCGGTCTTTGTAGACCCTGCTCAGCTCGTCTCCCCGCGCTGGCTTGCTTTGCAATCGCGTCGAGGGTCGTTGATTCTTTGCTGGATGTCGACGTGGACCGTCCTGTCTTCGACTGAAACCGCGAAACAAGGTATCGGGAATCCGTCCGCATTCTCGGGATCGAAACCCGTTCGAACGTCGAAGGGCCAGCCATGCGCCTGACAGACGATTACACAGCCTTCGAGTTCGCCCTTCGAGAGAGGGAAGCCTGCGTGCGGGCAGACGTCCTCCATCGCATAGACGTGATCGTCGACGCGGTAGAGGCCGATGTCCACTTCACCGACGCGAACGTGCAGGCCGCGATTGCTCGGAATCTCTTCGAGTCGCGCCACCGGGACGAACGACATGGGACGTTCCTTCACTGCGCTTCCGTGTCGTAGGAAGGCCGTCGCAGCCTACCGTCTCCGGTCCCCACGCGGTAGCGTTCCCCCTCGGTGACGAATGCGAACTCCAGACTTCCCATCTCCATCAAAACATTTTTCGGTGTTGGCCAGATCGCGGAAGGTGTAAAGAACACCGGCTTCACGACCTTCCTTCTCTTTTACTACAACTCCGTGCTCGGACTTCCGGGAACCTACGCCGGGACGGCGCTCCTCATCGCCCTGGTCTTCGACGCCGTCACGGATCCACTCGTAGGATCGCTCTCGGACACCTTCCGTCATCGTCTGGGCAGACGGCA
>JAQBEG010000291.1:0-6213 GCA_032123985.1 Deltaproteobacteria bacterium | reverse complement strand
CTCCGACTCGAGGGCGAGCCATTCACGAAACCCGCGCTGTGCCGGCCTCGGGACGAGCACCAACCCCCGCAATGACGGATCGGGGCTGGAAAACCGGAACCTTCATCGTAGGCGATCGTTGTCAGGCCTGATCGGGCACCCAGTTCCCATGGAAGCCGAAGGGCACGCGCTGTGGCAAATGGATCGTCGCGATCGGTTTTGCGCTGAAGTCCTGGGCGTGGATGATTACGACATCGCTCTTGTTCGTCGAGATGTCGTAGACGTAGGCCATGATCCAGCCCTCGTCTTCGCCCGCATCCGGAGTTGCCGGAACGAAGACAGGCTCCATGAAGACCCGTTTCTCGCCCTCGTTGTGAAGCTCCGCCGTGCCCTTCTCGATATCGTGCTTCTTGATCCCACCTAGCGACATGTCGACGCCTAATCCGGTCGTGTAGCCGAAACGATAAGGCTTGCCGGCGCGACGGTCGTCGATCCGCGGGAACTCCTGGCTCCGATCGTCGAGGCGCTGTTCCTTCACGGGACCGCCTTTCGGGTCGATCAGCCAGCGGTCGAGGCTCGATGTCCCTTCGCTCGGCCCCGTCATATCCGAGGCAAACATTTTCGAATGCCTGATCACGTCCAGCACGACGCGACCATGATCATCCTCGTATGCATTCATGGGGTGAAAGACGAAGCATGGATCGATTTCATGCCAGGTGACGTCTTCCGCATTCCCTTCGCGCGGCAACAAACCCACGCGCGCACCGTATTCGGGATGCCACTTGTAAGGCAACGAGAACCCTGCCTCGATCACCTCCGGATCGAGAATCACGGGCAGGTCGAGCAGGATGAAATAATTCTGCGTGAACATGCAATCGTGCACCATCGGCCGACCCGGAACCGGCACATCGACTGTCTTGCGTACGAGGCCGTCAGTCCCGACAACGACGTATTGGATGTACTCCCAGGCCGGGGAATAGACCGCGGTGTGCAGTTCCCCAGTATCTGGATCGCGATGCGGATGGGCGGAAAGACCGCCCGGCAGAGTTCCATTGAAATCGCCGCGGCGGACCGTTTCGAGTTCATAGTTGAGTTCGACGGGAAGGTTTCCCGCCTCGACGATGGCCAGGGTCTTGCCTGCGTGTTCGATCACATTCGTATTCGCAAGACCACCGCCCAGTTCCATCTCGCGAACGGGACCCTCGACGGGAGGCAGACCCTTCGCTGCGACCACCTGATCGTCCTGTACGTAGCGATTTCGATACCAGAGCGCCTTGCCGCCGCTCAGCCGAACGCCGTGGACCATGCCGTTGCCGAGAAACCAGTGGTAGTTATCTGGAATCGGCCCGATCGGATTCGGCCCGATTCTAAGTAGACGACCCTCGAGTTCTCTCGGGATCTCGCCGGTGACGTCCAGATCGAAGGACGTGAGTTCTTCTTCGACGGGCGCGAAGTTGCCAGACAGGTACGGGTTCTCACTCATGTCATTTTTCCTTGCTGAGGATCACGAACCGATTCAAACGTCGGCTATCAGATCAAATAGGGATTTCATTGCATCATCGAGCGACACGCTGGGAATCGCGCCGGGGTACGCGCTCTCGGCCCATAACGTGGCCAGACCATGGACGGCGGCCCACAACGAACCGGCAAGCTGGCGCGAGTCTCGTCCTTCGCGCCAGCCAGAGGCCTGGGCCATGCGCACGTGCTCGAGCAGCCGCTCGAAGGCTGCGTCGGCGTCGCGTACCAGGGATTCGTTGTTGGGGTCGAGGTCACCCGTGCGAAACATCAAGGCAAACAAGCCCGGGTTCGCCAGCGCGCAATCCACATAGGCGCGGCCGGCCGCCGCGAGTCGCGGCATCGGATCCACTTCCGCCGATGTCGCCGCATTCGATTTTTCGATCGCCTCCGAGAGCGTCCGGAATCCGGTGGCTGCGACTTCGGCCCGCAGATCCGAAAGGCTTCGGAAATGCCGAGCCGGCGCGCCATGAGAAACCCCGGCGCGCCGAGCGACGGATCGAAGGGTCAATGATTCGATCCCCTCTTTCGCCAGAAGCTCGAGTGCGACCTGAACCAGACGGTCTCCGAGCGGCGCGTCGTGAATCTCGATCGGATGCTCATTCATGTGGACAGTGTCTACTGAGTTGTGTAGACATTGTCAACAAGGGGAAATTGCTCGCTTCCAATGTGATACAAAGGGTGTGAGATTCAATGCGCACCCCCCAACACATCCTTTCGATCGATCTCGGAACCGGCGGCCCAAAAGTCGCCCTGGTCGCGGATGATGGCACGATCGTCGCTTCCGCCCTTCGGCCTGTTACGACCGAAATGCTGGGACCCGATGCGGCCGAGCAGGATCCCGAACAGGTTTGGGAGGCGATCGTGAGCGCGGCCAAGCAGGTCGTCCACGAAGCGGGACAGCCGGCCTCTACGATTCTCGGGGTGAGCTGCGCGAGCCAGTATTTTTCGATCATTCCCATCGACGAGGTCGGCCGGCCGGTTGGCAACATGATTCCCTGGATGGATGGTCGCGGAGGTCCGTACGCCCAGGAGATCTACGCCGCACACCCGACGGCGGCGACGCGCTGGATCCAACTCGGAGGGATGCCGCCGCTCCCGACCGGAAACGACTCGCTTTCCCATATGTTGTTTCTAAAGAACGAGCGGCCCGAGGTATACGAAAGGGCCGCGAAGCTCGTCGAACCCGGGGACTACGTGACTACACGGCTGACCGGAAACTGCACGAGCAATGCATGCACCGTCTTCGCCCAGTTGCTCACGGACAACCGCGATCTCGCCGCCGTCGACTATCACGAGGACCTGATCCGAATGTCGGGCATCGATCGGGAGAAGCTTCCGGACCTCGTTCCCGTCGGGACGTGTCTCGGAAGCATCCGTAGGGAGATCGCCGAAGAAATTGGGCTCTCGACCGACACCAAGGTCTTCGCCGCAGTAAACGATACACACGCAGCGGCGATCGGAACGGGCGTTTATCGCAAAGGGCATGGTGCGATCAACATCGGAACGACCTGCCAGATACTCGCCTTCGTAAAGGAGATGAAGACCGATCTCGAGAATTGGATTCTGAGCATGCCCAGTCCAATTCCCAATCAATACATGGTCATGTCCGAAGTCGGATTGGGCGGAAAGCCGCTCGAGCATTTCCTGACACAATTTGCTTTCGCCGACGATGCCCTCGCGGACCACTCGACGACCGATCCATTCGCGAACGTCGAAAAGGCCCTCGCTTCTACGCCGGCCGGAAGCGGTGGACTTTTGTATCTACCGTGGCTAGCGGGCTCCCAGTCACCACGCGCGAATGCCTCCATGCGCGGCGGGTTTCTGAATATCTCACTCGAGACCACCCGAGCGCGGATGATGCGCGCGGTCCTCGAAGGCGTCTCGTTCAATTTGCGCTGGGTGCTTCCGGCGGTCGAGGCATTCATCGACGACGAGTTCGAATCGCTGCATTTCTCGGGCGGCGGAGCCGTCTCGGCCGAATGGTCCCAGATCATGGCGGATACGATGAATAGACCCGTTCACCAGCTGGCGGAACCCCGCTTCGTCAACAATCGGGGGACGGCTTTTCTTGCCTTTGACCAGCTGGGGATCACGTCGCTCTCCGAAGTCGAGAAGGTTTGTCGAGTCGCACAGACCTATCAGCCCAGGCCCGAGAACCGGGACCGCTATGATCGGCTCTTCGAACAGTTCGTAGCCGCCTGGGATCAAAACCGTCCCATCTTCGAGGCGCTCAATGGCTAGCGCCCCGCAAACGCTCGACCGCTCGTAAAATCGGGCAGGGAGATTTCCACGATGACCGAGAAGAACAAGAAGCCCATGGGCGGTCTTTATCCCTACGCGGAACGCTTCGGCGTGCTCGACGCGCTTCCGGAGAAGGGCCGCTCCCGCGACGAGATCTTGAGCGAACTCAAGACTGTCGCCGCGGAGGAAGACAGTTTTTGGCAATCCGGCCAGTGCTCGGGAACCATGTATTGTGGCGATACCGAGCACTACGCGTTCCTGAACGAAGTCTTCTCGTGTTATTCACACGTCAATGCATTGCAACGCGACATCTGCCCAAGCGCCACGCGTTTCGAGGGTGAGATCACAGCGATGGCACTCGACCTCATGCATGCGGATGCTGCGCGAGGCAGCGAACCGGATCAGCGACCATGCGGTTCCGTCACCTCCGGCGGCACCGAGAGCATCATCACGTCCGTCCTGATGTACCGGGATCGCGCTCGCAAGGAGCAGGGAATCACCCAACCGGAAATCGTTCTTCCGGTCACGGCGCACCCGGCGTTCGAAAAGGGAGCCCATCTTTTCGATCTAAAGGTCGTGCATGTACCGATCGATCCTGAATCCACCCTCGTCGATCTCGATGCCGTCCGCAGCAGCGTGAACAAGAACACGGTGATGATCGTCGGATCGGCCGGTAACTACCCCTACGGCACGATCGACCCCATCGAAGAACTTTCGAACATCGCCCTCGAGCACGGCGTTGGACTTCACGTCGACGGTTGTCTGGGTGGCTTCATCCTGCCCTGGGGAGAGCGACTCGGTTACGACATCCCGATTTTCGACTTTCGCCTGCCAGGAGTGACGAGCATCTCGGCGGACACGCACAAGTACGGCTTCGGTCTCAAGGGAACGTCCGTATTGCTCTGCCGAGACCGGGCTCTGCGCCGACACCAGTACTTCGCAACGCCGGAATGGCCGGGCGGGAAATACAACTCACCGGGAATCGCGGGTAGCCGATCCGGCGGGCTGATCGCGTCCGCATGGGCCTCCATGGTCAGCCTCGGGCAGGAAGGCTATTTGAAATACGCAAAGGCGATCTTCGAGACGAGCTTCGCCATGCAAGACATCGTCCGATCCCATGCGGAGCTCAAGATGATGGGCAAGCCCACCTTCTGCTTCTCGTTCTCTTCGGACCAATTCGACATCTACCATGTCAACGACTTCATGAAGGGACGTGGCTGGCGATTCAACGGGCAGCAATATCCCAATGCCATTCACATGTGCGTCACACGACCCCAGACGCAACCGGGCGTTGTCGACCTCTTTGCGAAGGACCTGGCCGAGGCAATTCCGTATGCGCTGAATCCACCGAATGAGACGCCCGTGTCGGCGGCGATCTACGGAGGCGTTCCCAAGGACGTTCCCGGCGTGCAGGACATGGTGATGGGCATGCTCTTCAAGTATCTCGACCAGTGTCAGGATCTTCCGGGTGCTCGGGACTGAGAAGAGGGTCGGTTCGCGTTTCGATTCCGAAACTCTGCTTGATCCACGCTCGCGAGCGTGGAAATAGAAGAGGGATCAAAAGCGCAGCCGTCATCGCAGACAGCGCCCAAACGAGTTGATCCGATTCGACGAGCGAAGCGCCGAAGAGCGAGAACGTTGCAGACCGCACGAGCGACCCGACCGCGACAGCGACGAGGAATGTGAGGAAGCTCATTCCCGCAATCGCTGCCCCGAGGTGAGCGATCGTAATCGGGCCGAACGGATAACCTGAGATCACCGTGACCGCGGCCGCGCCGGCCCGCGATCGGGCTAGTTCCAGAGCACCTTGGAAGCGTGGCGAAATTCGCGACCGAAACGCTTCGGGTCCTGCCCACTTGACCAACCCGTAGTTCAATAGGGCAGACAGCGTGAGCCCGATCGTTCCGTAGAGCGATCCCTCGATCGTGCCGAAGAGCAATCCGCCTGCCGGCAAGAGAATCACCGACGGGATGACGAGCAATAGCCGAAAGACGAGCAACGCAACGAACGTGAGTGGCGCCCAGACGCCCGCGTCGGCAACCATGGCGCGCACGCCTTCGGTACTCCACTCGATCCCCAGCGTGCTGCGCAGCATCCCCCCACCAACCACGAACACGACCACGACGACCAGGAGGCGCCATCGGCGGCTCACGGGCCTCGTAGTCAGTCTGGTCAACCGTTCGATCGGATCAGGACGCTCCAAATGGTTTGATTTCCCATCTTTGCTGTACGCATGGAGAGGCTAGCTATGTTTATTCAGCTGTACAATAATGTTGTTCATGCGAACAAGCCGAAACCCTTCCGATAATCCGAGCGAAGTACGCGAGCGCATCCTCGACGCAGCACAGCAGGCCTTCGCAGAGAATGGCTTCGATGGAGCGACGACGCGACAGATTGCGAGCAGGGCGAACGTTCCCCTCGGTCTGCTTCGCTACTACTTCGGCGACAAACTCAAACTCTGGCAGGCCGCCGTGG
>JAQBEG010000290.1:0-7335 GCA_032123985.1 Deltaproteobacteria bacterium | reverse complement strand
GACCCGGACGGAGATACCGGATCCTTCGACGTCATGTTCGTCGATCCCGATCCCGATCCCGACCAGGGCGGCGTGGTCGACATCGACCTCGCCGTCGGCAGCAGCATCACCACCGAAGGCGGAATACTCACCATCGGTAGCGATCGAACCCAATCGATCCAGCTCGACGGCATATTCGACACCCGCGATACCAGCCAGGTCGACACGACGGAGAACGGACTCGTTCGACTCGTCGCACTCGACTCATCCGCGGTGGATACCTCGAACCAGAGTTACGGAAACGGCGAGATCGTGATTGGCGCTGTGACCGGAACGACCATCTCGACGTCGGGCCTGCTTCTCGAATCACGAAACGTCAGGTTTTCCGAAGGTGCCGGCGTCAACCGCGTCGCATTGACCGCCACTGGCTCATCGACAAAGACGCTGCCCAACTTCACGGAGGAGGAAGAAGATCCGGATCCGCTCGCCGCAGCGGAAGTTCGCATCACCGGAAACCGACAGGTCATATTCAACCAGAACACCGAAATCACGGGCGATAGCATTCGAGTCACCGCCGCTCCGGAGCCAGCCCAACTCAACAACCCCGAACCACCTGGCGTGAATGATCCGCCTGACAGCGAGACTCGACTGGTCTTTGGCGGAACCGACGGTGCCGGGCAGACCGCGGCAGACGGTGTGCGACTGAATGCGGATCTCATCTCACTCTCGGTAGGCGACGGCACGACGAACAGCAGTGATTCCTTCGCACAGGATGAGGGCACGAGCACGGACCCGACTGATTTCGGTCTTCAGAGACTGACGACGGCCGCCTACGACGGACTACAGATGCGCTCTTCCGGAGACAGCTCTCTACGCCCCGAAGAACTCCACATTGCGCAGGACAACGACTTGACGATCACGAACGTGGCACCGACCACCACGGGCGAAATCGATCTCGGCGCTGCCTTGGATATCCTTAACACCACGATCGGCGGGAGTGGAATGCACACGACGCTGGAATCCTCGGACGGTGTACTCACGATCGAAGATGCTGCGGCGCTCAATAACGGTCCCGGCGCCGGCGTGAACCCCGCGAGCGATGCCGAGAAGAGTTTTGTCGTACTGAATGGCGGGCTATTCCTTCCGGTTTCGCCAGATGTTCCAGTTCCCTCCGACGATACGGTGGTCTTTCTCGACGGGATCCAGGCGCTCGGTTCGGGCGGCACGACCGCCTTCGATGTCGAGAGCTTGACGATCTCGACGCCGGGCGATTTCACGATCACTCAACAGGTCATCGACAGTATCTCCGTCGCGAACGAGCTTGCCTTCGAAGCGGGGCGCATCACCGAAGGCGTTGAGTCTGCCGGACGTGGCACGCTGACGGTCGACGGCGGAATTACGCTCCAAGCCGATGATCGACTTGTGCTGCTGGCGGGAGCCTACGGATTCGGAAACCTCGTCTTCGCTGCCTCCTTGGACCCCTTGACGAACCTGGTCGCCAACGACATCGATCTGCGTGCGGGTGGCGGCACCGAGTCGACCAATTTCGATAGCAGTTCCCGATCTCGCATCACTGGACTCCAAGCCAACGTCACGATTCGGGATGCAACCGGCGGCGCGTTTGGCGACACGACATCGACCGCCACCGCATTCAGCTACCGCCAGGATGCGGCCATCGACGCGGAGACCGATCTGCCCGACCTGGCCCAATTTGGACTGCTACCCGCGGACGGTTTTCGCGCGGCGGGCGACCTCGATTACTCGGTTCGTTCGGACGAGGGCAACATCGATCTCAACGACGGGATCCTCGGAACCAACGAGGGCGATCGGTTTCGTAACGCGGCCCTTTCGCTCATCGGTGTCGAAACGACGTCGGTCCCGGCTATCGATGTCTCGAGCGAATTTTCATTTGTCGGGAAGAAAATCGAACTCGGAGGAATCAGCGATTTCGAGTTCACCCAGATTCTCGCAGGTGCTTTCAATCGATCGGGTCTCGACGCGGACGAAGAAATCACACTCCGCGCCGGTATCGCGATCGCCGGCGATCTCAGTTTCGATCGCGGCAATCAGAGCTCGGTCATCGTCAAAGCTCCGACCGTCAATCTGGTTGCGGGCAACGGCTTCAACCTCTCTAGCGAAGTTCAGTTCGAATCGAATATCAACGTCAAGAATGCAGAGTTCGACCTGGCAGGCCCGATTGGTTCATCGCCCACCTTCGTCTTCCATAACGACGCGCTCTTTGACCTCAACGACCTCCCAGACAACGATCAGTTCATCGGAGGAAATGCTGGACTTCCGGACGTCCTCGTGGTCCGCTCGGATCTCTCCGACCTCAATTTTTCCGACTTCGACGCAACTCAGCTTCCACTCGACTTAACCGATGATCCCGGACGGCTCGTCATGGAGGCCGAATCGATCACGCTTTCCCAGCAGGATGGCGCCAATCTCGAACTCACATCCATAGACAATCTGAACCTGCGATTCCGCACGAACAATCTCACGCTCGCCGCAGCGAATATCAACCCCGACGACAAAGGACTCGTCCTGGTTGGCCCTCGCTCCGGCGACCTGAATCCGATCACGGGCGTGGACGGCGACTTCGATGATGAATCGATTCTGATCGAGGGTTTTGATCGCGAAGCCACGATCGCCACAGCCGAAAATCTGAGCTCACTCTCTGAAGACCCGACCATTCCGGGTCAATTCGACCTCGACCAGGGACGCGGCCCGACCCGAATCAGCATCCTACAGAATGGTGCTGTCACATCCGGCAATACCGGCAATCTCTTCAATCGAAACTCGGTCTCCGGGCGCCTGGCCCGATCGACCTTCGATGATCCCGACGGAATGCCGATCGCCACGACCTACACGATCACCAGCATTTTCGATACGGCGACGATCGAGCCCGAGAACGTAAACGGAAGCAATCTCATCATCAGCGGCCTTGCGGACTTTGCGAACCTCGACGCAATTTTCTTCGAGCCCGGCACGGGGGCCACTCCTGGTGTCTATGACTTCGAAGGTGTATTGGCAAGGACGCAAAGCTCGATCGCCATCAAAGACGGAATTCAGATATCAGCGACCGATTCCATTTCACTCGCGGCGGGGTTGGTTCCAATCGATGTTGATGATCCGGGTCTGATATTCGGAACCCTCAGCTTCGAGAACGGCACAGCAACAACTTCGCTCAGCGCCAACAGCGTCGTCCTGACCGCCGGCCCCGCGTTCACTCTGGATGGGCCGGGTGTCGACGAAGACGGCGAGCCCGATTCGATTCCCGATATTCTCCTGCCGCGAATCGACTTCACGGGTCTCGACGAAATCGTGCTGACGGGCGACCCAGAGACTTCGTTGGTCGACATCAAACAGAGTGCCGATCTGGACAGCATGCCCGGAGGGAAAGGTGATTTCATCACGCCTCTCGTAGCGGGCATGGGCATCGACAAGTGGGCGTCTCTGATCGTCGATGTGGTTCAGGGCAATCTGGTACTTTCCGAACTCGACGTTCTCAAGGATCTGACGGAGAGTTTGACGGGCAGAAATACCGGATTCGAAGGAACGCTCGAGGTCAACGTACCCAATCAGTCGATCAGCACGACGCCCTTCGATGATTTCGATGGCATCGTTGAATTCGCATCAAATGACATCACATTCGTGAGCATCGATCCGAATACCCCGCTCAACCTCGCCACTGAAAACCTACAGCTCACCAGCTTCGATCCCAATCTTTTTCTCCCGCCCGAGGACCAGGTCGGCAAATTGCGGAGCGATCCCGACGCGATCGAACGTCCGATCGTCCGAATCGTTCAGGCTTCCGACTTCACCGATACCGAGCTTCCACGGCCGGATCAGTATTTCTTCGTCAACGCATTCGACGTCCGCAACGTGCGCCCCGATCTCTCCGGACTCGACATCGAACTGAAAACGACCGGAAACATCCTGACGCTCGACAACGATATTCGGGCCCGGGTCACGTTCGCGAATTTGATTCTGAACGCTGCGGGCGACGTGCTCGACCCAACCGACATGGCCAACGTCGACATCATGATCGATGGCCCAACACCGGGCTATGCCGGACTCGGCTATGCCGACCTCCAGTTGACGTCTCTCGAAATCATCACACCAGAAGTCGACCCGCCGACGATTCCGGACGGCATCGGTGAGGGCACGATCACAGTTCGCTCGATCGGAGGTCCGGCGGAGCTTACGATCCAAACCCAAGGCGATCAGAAATTCGACGGTGTTCTTGACCTCGAGAGGACATTGGCGACGACCGGCCGAGACATCCTATTTAGCAACGACATCACACAGACTTCCACTCCGGATGCGGGGCTTCAAGTTGCGACCTCTGGAAATGTCGTTTTCGACAAAAACATCGGATCAATTACCAACCCGCTCCACCACCTGTGGGTCACATTCGACACCGATACTCAATCGAACACGCCCAACGTCGAGTTCGGCCGACGAGTCGATTTGGATGGAGACGGAATCGCCGAAACCCCCATCCCGTCCGATCAAGAGGTATGGGTCCTGGAAGACATCCTCTTCGCGGCCCACAACTTCGTCACCAACGCCTTGTCGCCTTTGATGATCGAAACTCGGCTCGCCGACATCAACACACTTCCAGAACTCGAGACATTTCTCGACGTTCTCGGACTGGGCAGGGATCGAGCAGCCACTTTCGCGACGATCGGTAAGGCCCTTGGTGACCTCAGCTTCAACCTGAGCAACGGCCACTTCATCATGGCTTCGGGCGAAAAACTTTCGGTCGGCGGAACGGCGACGATCAATGTCGACCTGGCGGCCGGGATCGCCGGGCTCGGTGACGCGGCGGCGATCCTGCTCACCGTCAATGCCAGCGAAATCGGACTCGTACGTCGCGACTCGGGCGTGAATCTGGATCGATCTGGCGAGACGCAGCAAGATGCCGGCGCATCCATCCTGGCGAATACCATCGATTTCGGAACCGTCAACCCGGTTGAGATCGGGCCGGGAAGCTCGTTTCGCTTCGGCGCACCCAACCCATTCGATTCCGCGAATCTCCAGTCATTCCTTGGCAGGTTCCCACTCTTCGAGATCAACCCAGACGGCTCGGATCTTGATGCCAATAATTTCAGATTCGCCTCGACGACGGGCTTGTTGGCGACACAGGTCCCGAGTTTGAGACCGCGCGGAGCGTCGCGTTCCGATCTCTCGGGAGCCTTCGGGCCCAAAGTCGAGCCCAGCCCGACGCGCGTTCTTCACGAACCCGTCGAACTCATCAACACCGACCTTCTGCTCGAGCTCTCTGTCGACGCGCTCCGAACCCCAACTTCGGTCAGGCTCGCTCGACTCGAGGATGCCGCTGTGATCAACGACCTGGAGCTTCCCTCGAATGATGAGATGGTGACTGTGACGGTGGCACGGCTCGATTCGACCGATACCGATGATGCGATCGCGCTCTACGCGAGCCTGTTCGGTCCGGAAGGGGAGCGATCCGGGGAGATCCGAGAAATTCTGCAAGGGGCTCTCGATCAATATCTCGCCAACACACGCGCTCAGCGCGTAATCGGCTTCGAGCTCCGACGCTTCGTCAAGAATCGACCGAGCACGCTGCTCGAAGCCTATCAGACCCTCGACGCGTTGGACGCTCTGTTCCGGTACCACCGACGAATCGGGCTTTCACCGGGCGAGTATCGAGGCATCCAGCAGAACTGGCTCCGAAGAATTCAGCCCGATGGCATCACGCTCGACGAACTGGCCGAGGCTATTCACCCGTCGCGCTATGTCCGCGGTAGCGACATTCTGGACATCTTCGGGAAATAGCGCACATCAGGGTTGGCGGATCTCGATTTCGCCGAGTGCCTCGAGCTCTGGAACGAGCTCTTCTGCGGGACCCAACACCACGATCGCGACGCGATCCGGGTGCAGACGAGCCTTTGCTGCGTGATTGACATCTTCGAGCGTCACTTCCCGAACCCGACTGCGATAGGTGTCGAGCGAATCCTTGGGCAGCCCGTAAACATCGAGATTCACGAGCGCGGACAAGACCGCATCGGAAGTCTCGAGGGAAAGACCAAACTGCCCAACGTTGTAGCTGGTGAATTTTTGAAGCTCTTCTTGCTGGATCGGCTCATCACCCTGGAGCGCCTCCATCTCCTCGAGCAGGAGGTCGACCACACGCCGAACCATTGGAACGCGAGTGAACGTGGAGATCGAGAAAGGTCCCGGCTGGCTTCGCAACGAGAAGCCCGATTCCACTCCATAAGTGAGACCTTCATCCGACCTAATTTTCTTCATCAATCGAGAGGAAAAGCCACTCCCTCCAAGCACGTCATTCATGATGTCGACGGAGATACGAGTAGGTTCGGTTCGCGAGATCCCTTCATGGGCCACGATGATGCGCGCTTGAAGCAGATCGGGCTTGTCGACGACGACGATGCGCTGCGCTATCGGCGTCCGCGCCGGCAACGGCGGGGTATTCGCGATCACCGGGACATCCGGCAAATCCCCGTACGCGCGCTGCACCTTCGAGATCAGCTCCGGCGCCGAGAAATCACCGACCGCCCAGAAAATTGCGTTCCTCGGCACGAACCGATCGACCCAATAGGCCCGAGCTCGCTCTGCGTCGATTCGTGAGATCGTTTCTGCGATTCCGCTGCTCGACAGACCATAACGATGACCTTCATAAAGCGTACTCAAAACGTGCAACTGAACTAGCGTCGCGGGATCGTCTTGAGCAGCCACGATTGAAGCCTGTTGCTCAGCCTGTGCCTTCGAAACTTCGACTTCATCAAAGCGCGCCCGCAGCGCCACATCCTCCAGGATCTCGAAGAGCAGCGCCCTATCCTCCGACAGACCTGAGATGGAAAGATCGGTCGTATCCCAGCTCGAAGAGACCGACAGCGATGCTCCGACATCCTCCACGACTTTTGCGAGCGCGAGCGCGTCTCGCTCTCCGGCGCCACGCTGCATCACCTCCGAAGCGATCTCCGCGACACCCGCGAAGGTGGGATCAACACTTCCAGCGCCACGACGAAGTGTGATTCCAAGGGCGATGCGGGGAAGGCGCGAATCTTCGAGCACGATCACTTCGAGACCATTCGGAAGTGTCGTGCGGTGAAGGTCTGCGCTCGACACGATCGGATTCTCGAGCGGCGGAGGCGGCGGCTCCTCCCAGGCGGGACGGGGTTCGAAGAGCCCACATCCAACCGCAAACGAGGCGACCGCAACGATTCCTAGCTTGCGTACGAAACCAACGGTCATTGCGCATGCTCCATGGCTGGCTCTTCATCTGGGTCATCTGGGGTCGCGGCAATGACATGGATGACGCTGCGAGATTCCGGCTGGAGATAGGTTCGAACGACACGCTGAATA
>JAQBEG010000289.1:0-3007 GCA_032123985.1 Deltaproteobacteria bacterium | reverse complement strand
GCCATCGAGGCATCGTCGTCTGCACCGATGACGACGCGATCGGGCCGCATGAAGTCGCCGATCGCTGCCCCTTCTCGAAGAAACTCAGGGTTGGAAGCAACGCTGAATCTCGTCTTGTCGCCGCGCCGATCGAGTTCATCCTGAACCCAGCCCCGGACCTTGTCGGAGGTTCCGACGGGTACTGTGCTCTTTGTCACGATGACTTTGTAGCTATCGATGCATTGCCCGATCTCTCGAGCAACGGCTTCGATGTAGCGCAGGTCCGTGCCACCATCGTCGGCTGCGGGGGTGCCAACAGCGATGAAGATCACGAGCGCCTGATCGACGGCCTCGGAAGTCTCGGTGGTAAAGGCAAGCCGGCCGCCTCGCACGTTACGAGTAACGATCTCATCCAGTCCCGGCTCATAGATCGGGATTTCGCCGCGCCTGAGCGCTGCGATTTTCTCCGCGACTTTGTCGACACAGGTCACCTGCACGCCAAACTCAGAGAAACAAGCTCCCGTGACCAATCCTACGTATCCCGTCCCGATGACCGTGATATTCATCTCGATTCCTTATCCTCAACGCACGCCAGCGCCGCCGCGACGACGTCCGGTCAGTCTTTCCTGGGACTCGAGATCGGCTTCGACCATGATCTCCACCAACTCCGTGAACGTCGTCCGAGCTGACCAACCGAGTTCTTCACGGGCTTTGGTCGGATCCGCGAGCAGCGTGTCCACCTCCGCCGGTCGAACGAGGTTCTGATTGGTTCGAACAAAATCGCTCGGATCGAGGCCTACGAACCCAAATGCCGCCTCGAAACAATCACGGACCGAGTTCTGGGAGCCCGTCCCGATCACATAGTCAGTCGGCTGATCGTTTTGTAGCATTAGCCACATCGCCTCGACGTACTCTTTGGCGTAGCCCCAATCCCGCATCGCATCCGTGTTTCCGAGCTGTAGATCGTCCTGAAGACCAAGTTTGATCTTCGCGACGGACTCCGTGATCTTTCGCGTCACGAACTCTCGACCTCGGCGAGGCGACTCATGATTGAAGAGAATGCCTGACACTGCATAAAGGTCATAGCTTTCGCGATAGTTCACCGTGATCCAGTGACCATAGAGCTTGGCGACGGCATAGGGACTTCGAGGATAGAAGTCTGTTGCTTCATTCTGTGGCGTTTGCTGTACGCGCCCATACATCTCCGAGCTGGATGCCTGATAGAAGCGGATGCTGGGATCAACCACGCGGATGGCTTCGAGCATGCGGGTCACGCCCAGGGCAGTGAACTCACCGGTCAAGGAGGGTTGGACCCACGATGTCGGCACGAACGATTGAGCTGCGAGGTTGTAGAGCTCCGTGGGCGCGCTGATTCGAATCGTATTGAGAAGCGAAACCTGGTCGAGCAGATCTGCTTGATGCAATTCAATCTGGCCGGTCAGATGCTCGATTCGCTCGAAGGTCTCGGTGCTCGATCGACGAACGATCCCGTGTACCTCGTAGCCTTTTTCGAGAAGAAGTTCCGCCAGGTAGGAGCCATCCTGGCCTGTTATGCCGCTGATCAGTGCTCGTTTCGTCATCCGGGATCGCCTTCGTTGGCCGCTTGGTCTTCCAGTCGGTCCGCCAGCGCGTCCTGTTCTTCCGGTAACGGTGAAGCACCGCTATGAACCTCGAGCGAAAATGCGTCGAGGTTTCGAAGAAGCCTAACCGTCACGGCCACGACGGCGGCGAGATAACCGAAGGCCAACCACCCGTCGAGCTTGGAAAAGGAGACGGCGATCATACAGAAGCATCCAGTGAGAAAATAGAGCATCAAGACCGCGTTCTTGTGTGACCCCTCGCGATACAACAGTCGGTGATGCATATGTAATCGATCCGCCGAGAAGACCCCTCGCCCGCTGCGCAAACGACGTACGATCGAGAGCGACGTATCCAGCAGCGGGATCGCCAACGCCAGCATCGGAACTATGAATGCAAGGAATGCGGTCTTTCGGTATCCCTCGAGCGCAAGCAGGGAAAGACCAAATCCAATCAACAGCGATCCGGTATCGCCAAGGAAGATCCGCGCGGGCGGAAAATTGAAGGGCAGATAACCGATCAGGGCCCCGAAGAGTGCGAGTCCGATTACGACACCCATCCATTGTCCGGCCTGCCAGCATATAATCGTCAGCGTCGCTGCAATAATCGCCCCGATTCCCGAAGACAGTCCGTCGAGGCCGTCAATCAGGTTCATGGCATTCGTCACGCCAACGATCCACAAAAGCGAGACCGGCCATAGGATCCAGAGCGGCACCTCGAATGTAGTCGCGGTGATCGGATCGCTGAACAAATCGACCCTGAATCCCGATTCAATTGCGATGGCTGCTGCCACGATCTGAAACAAGAGCTTGCGAACGGCCGGCATCGTGAACCGATCATCCCACGCGCCGACCAACAAAAGGATGGTCGCACCCGAAACAAAACCTGCGATTCGGATCGATAAGCCGTCGCCAGAAGCAAGAAAATACGCCGCAACGAGGCCGCTGCCGCAGCCGAGCCCGACAGCCAGCCCGCCCATCAACGGCATCGCCTCGCGATGACTCACGTTCCGATCATTTGGTCGATCGACGGCGCCGATCGACAGAGCGAAACGCTTCACGATTGGTGTCGACAGCGCTGCTACGCCCGCGGCGACAACGACGATCGCAAGAGCTCTAGTTCCGTCCAACACAGGGTTTCTCCGGGCGTGCAATCCCGTCACAAGAGAACGGCCACCGGCAGCCACCGCCAACCGGCCGGACCGAGCGGCTAGTAGTAGCCGTATTGTTCGCGGGTTGCCTCCGACCCATTCAACACCAGCCCGACCACCCGGCGCCGATCGAGGATGTCGAGCGCGGCCTGAACCTCCTGCTGTGGCGTCACACCCGCTCTCACCACCATCACCAGCCCGTCGCAGATTTCGGAAATGCTCTTCGCATCGGGAAGACCGAGACACGCAGGAGTATCGAGAATGATGCGATCATAGCGTCCGGCCACCTCTTCGAGCAGT
>JAQBEG010000288.1:0-5364 GCA_032123985.1 Deltaproteobacteria bacterium | reverse complement strand
TGATCGGCACGACGATCTGGAGTCGCTTCCCGGCTCGTTCCATGTATTCGTATTGCCCGCTCCACGCGATCGAATAACCAGGTGGGATCACGAAGTCGCGTGCAAGCGTCTTCTTTGCCCTGCTCACCCATGTGCCGACATCGACCCCGTCGAGGTCCACGTAGATCCAGGCGTTGAGCCGGGCATTCTCGCTCTTGATCGACGGGGGTCCTTTGCGAAATTCGAGGGTCGCGAGCTGGGAGAGGGGGACCTGGGCACCACTCGGTGTCGGGACGAGCACGCGTTTGAGCATCGTGAGATTGTCACGCAGTTCGCGTGAATATCGGAGATTGACGGGATAGCGCTCCAGCCCCTCAACGGTCCAGGTCACGTTCATTCCGCCGATCGCCGATTGGATCACGTCTTGAACATCCCCGACCGTCAAGCCATAGCGGGCGATCTCATGCCGATCGATGTCGAAATCGAGATAGTTCCCGCCGACGACTCGCTCAGCAAAAATGCTCAACGTACCGGGCTCGTCGCCGAGAATGGATTCGATCTCCTGGCCGAGTTCCTGCAGTCTGGTCAGGTCCGGTCCCGCGATCTTGATTCCGACGGGCGTCTTGATGCCGGTAGCGAGCATGTCGATGCGGGTCTTGATCGGCATCGTCCATGCGTTCGTGACCCCGGGAAGCTTCACGGTCTGTTCGAGTTCGGCGATGAGCTTCTTGATCGTCATGCCCTCGCGCCACTCCTCGGGTGGTTTCAGCATGATGGTCGTCTCGATCATCGAAAGCGGCGCCGGGTCGGTCGCGGTCTCCGCGCGCCCGACCTTTCCGAACACGTGATGCACCTCGGGAATCTGGCGAATCATTCGATCGGTCTGCTGGAGGATCTGCCGCGCCTTCGTAATGGAGACGCCCGGCAGGGTCGTTGGCATATAGAGGAGATCGCCTTCGTTCAGCGGTGGCATGAACTCGGATCCGAGTTGACCTAGCGGGACTGACGTGGCGATCAGGAGCAAGCCTGCCGCTATCAAGACCAGGATTTTCCGGCGTAGCACGAATCGAATCACGGGCGCGTAGAGCCAGAGTAGGAAGCGATTCAGGGGATTGCGGTTCTCCGCCACGATCCGGCCTCGGATGAACCACATCATCAGAACGGGGACCACCGTGATTGCGAGAACGGCGGCACCGGCCATCGAGTAGGTCTTCGTGAACGCCAGCGGCTGGAAGAGACGTCCTTCCTGGGCCTCGAGAGTGAAGACCGGCAGGAATGAGACCGTGATGATCAATAGGGAGAAGAAGAGCGCCGGTCCAACTTCCGTCGCCGCCTCGATCATGATCTGTTGGCGCGGTTTCTCCCCTTCGTCCCGTTCCAGATGTTTGTGCGCATTCTCGACCATCACGACGGCCGCATCGACCATCGCTCCGATCGCGATGGCGATTCCGCCGAGCGACATGATGTTGGCGTTGATCCCCTGGAAGTACATGATGATGATCGAGACCATTACCCCGAGCGGTAGGGTCAAGATCGCGACGAGAGCGCTCCGCACGTGAACGAGAAAGAGGACGCAGATCAACGCAACGATCGCGATTTCCTCCAACAGCTTCTCGCGGAGGTTGTCGACGGCCCGTTCGATCAGAGCGGATCGGTCGTAGACCGTCACGATTTCTACACCTTCGGGTAGCCCGGCCTTCAATTGTTCCAGCTTCGCCTTGACGTTGTTGATGACGTCGAGTGCGTTTTCGCCGAATCGCATGATGACGATGCCCGCCGCAACCTCGCCCTCGCCATTGAGGTCTGTCACGCCTCGCCGCAGTTCGGGTCCGAAATGGACCTGCGCGATATCCTGAAGCAGGATTGGCGTTCCCTTTCCGTCCGTTCCAACCACCACGGAGCGAAGGTCGTCGAGGGACTGGATGTAGCCGCGGCCCCGGACCATGAACTCGCTCTCGGCGATTTCGATCAGGCGGCCGCCTACATCGTTGTTGCTGCGCTGGATCGCATGTCGAACCTGCGATAGAGAAATTCGATAAGAAGCGAGCGCGTTGGGCTCGACCTCGACCTGGTACTGACGCACGAAGCCGCCGATCCCCGCGACCTCGGATACCCCGGGCACCGTCTGAAGCTCGTAGCGGAGATACCAGTCCTGGATGGAGCGAAGTTCGGAGAGATCGTGTTTTCCGCTTCGGTCGACGAGGGCATATTCGTAGATCCATCCCACGCCCGTGGCATCGGGTCCGAGTGCAGGCTTGACGCCTGGGGGCAGACGGCCCGAGACGAAGTTCAGATATTCGAGAACACGTGACCTCGCCCAATACAGATCGGTACCGTCCTCGAAGATGACGTAGACGAACGACAATCCGAAGAAGGAGTAGCCCCGAACGGTCTTGGCGAAGGGCACCGACAGCATCGACGTCGTGAGCGGATAGGTCACCTGATCCTCGACGACCTGGGGTGCTTGACCGGGGAACTCCGTGAAGACGATGACCTGGACGTCGGAGAGATCGGGAATTGCGTCCAGCGGAGTATTGACGGCGGCGTATATTCCGGCCGCGATCAGGGCGGCGGTCGCCAGGCCGACCAGAAACGGGTTTTTCGCAGAACCTTCGATGATGCGGCTGAGCATTGGACTATTCGCCCACAGCGGGCATCGAGTGACCCGCGTGCGCAGAATCGTTGGCGCGCCCCGTGTCTGCGCCGTCCGGAGTGCCACTCATGTCGTGACCCGAGTGGTCCATAGGCGCCGCCTCGTCATTCGCCTCCATCTCCGGTTTATCCGAGCTCAAAAACTTCTGAACAGCTGCCTTGAGCTTACTCTCGCTGTCGATGAGGAACTGTCCCGATGTCACGATGAGTTCGCCCTCCGTAAGTCCCTCCGTCACCTCTAGCCAGCCGTCGCCGGAGTCGATGCCGAGCACGATATCGCGCGGTTCGAAGTAGCCTCCCGGCAGCGAAAGGATCACCAGACTTCGCCGGCCCGAACGGATGACGGCTTCCTCCGGGACTGTTAGGACCTGCGGGCGAACGTCGCTTTCGATGGTGACGTTGGCGTACATTTCCGGCTTGAGCGCCAGCTCCGGATTCGCGAGTTCCAGTCGAGCTCGCGCGGTCCGTGTTTTGGCGTTCAGGAAGGGGTAGATGTAGTTCACGACGCCTTCGAAACTTTTTCCTGGCAGGTAGCTGAGGTCGACGCTGCCGCGTTGGCCAACCTCGACCCACGGAAGTTCGTACTCGTAGATGTCCGCGTAGACCCAGACCCGCGAGAGGTCTGCGATCGTAAAGAGGTTCATGTTGGGGCTGATCTCCATCCCCTCGCGAGCCATGAGGTTCGTCACGACACCACGGTTGTGTGCGTAGAGGGTCAGGGTCTTGTGGACCTCGCCGGTCGCGATCAGGCGATCGATTGTCGAATCGGGAATGTCCCAGAGCTCGAGTCGCCGTCGAGCCGCTCTGAAGAGTGCGGCGCCCCCGGCTGAGATGTCCTCGAACGAACTCTCCCCCGTGGTGTCGCGATACGTCTGAGCGATCAACAACTCTTCTTGGGTCGAGACGAGTTCGGGCGAGTAGATGTCCAGCAGCGGCTGGCCTCGCTCGACCATCTGCCCTTCGTATTCGACGTATAGCTTTTCTATCCAGCCTTGAATCTTCGTGTGCACGTGCGTTACACCGCGTTCGTCGTAGTCGACTCGGCCTACGGTGCGGATCTTTCGCGCGAGATCACGGCGTGCGACTCGAGCGGTGCGGACGCCCATGCTCTGGATCAGTGCGGATTCGACTCGGATTCGAGTTCCGTTCCCACCGGCCTCTCCAGGACATACGGGAATCATTTCCATTCCCATCGGCGACTTCCCCGGCGCGTCGCGCACATAGGTTGGGTCCATGGGTGCCTTCCAATAGGCAGGGGCGACACCGCCAGGACAAAGTCCGTCATTCGTCAGCGAGGCTGCGCCCGGTGTCGTCGAATCCGGCGGACCGCCGAGCCGCGTCGCGGCAAGCCAGCCGAGGCCCGCTGCCACTATGGCGACCAATATCACCCCAATTAGGCTTGTAGGCTTCATCGCAGCGTCTCCCCCACTTCGGCTTCAACGGCCGCGAATGCTGCGCGGCGGTCAGCCCATGCACGCTCCAGTCGTAACTCCGCCTCGAGCAAGCTGACCTGGCTGTCGATCAAACTGAGAAAGTCCACCTTGTCCACCTCGTAACCCGAGCGGGTTGATTCGAGCGATTGGCGCGCCTGGGGAATCAGCCCGGTTCCGACGAGCTCGACCTCCGAGTCGGCCTGCTGGAGGGACGCGAAGCGGCTACGCAAGGCATCGATCAACTCGGCGCGCTCGCCCCGATACTCCGCGCGGGCTCTTCGCACCAATGCATCACGCTCGGCAACACGGGCCCGCCATTTCTTCCGATCGATTGGGAGTCGAATCGTCACGCCGGCCGAGAAGAAATCATCCCCGTCCACGGGGTCGCCTGGCACGCTTTGTCGTATGCGGTATCCGACGCCAAGATCGAAATCTGGGTAGCCCTCGAACTTCGCCACGCGATGCAGGTGTTCCGCCTCTTCGACGCGTTCCTCGAGTCGTTTTAGAAGCGGGCTCTGCGTCTCGATCCGTGAGAGCAGATCGGGGAGCACCGGGAGCGGGGACTCGTCAGCAAGTTCGTCGGTGACGGGTAGCTCGACGTCAGGCGGCAGGTCGAGCAGCGCAGCAAGCGTGGCTTCGGCTCGTGCGATCGCGGCGACCCGCGCAAGCCGTTCGTTGAGCAGCCTTGTGAGCTCAACCTGGGCTCGGAGCACGTCTTGCTGCAATCCGGTCCCAACGGAGTATTTGGTCTCGGCGATTCGAGTCAACTGGCGAAGAAAGTCGATGTTGCGATCGGTGATTGCGAGTGCCCGATGTGCGAAACCGAGCTCTGCCCAGGCGCGCTCGACGGTGGCGGCGACGCGGAGTCGGCGGTCTTCGAGCTGCCAGCCTGCTGCGTCGGCGGCCGCGCGAGCAGCTGCTTCGCGATTCCCGAGAACTCCGGGAAACGGAAGCTTCTGTTTGAGTCCGAGCTGGTGTCCAGACAGCGGCGTCGAGTTGAAATCAAAGTCGCCGACCGGCAGGTTGCTGGCCTCGTACGCCACGCGAGGATCGTCGAGCGCTCCAGCAGGCACGATCCGCTCGCCCGCCGCCGCAACCGACGCGACGTCCATCGCGATGCGAGGATTTGCCTGGGCGGCACGCTCGAGGCACCAGGAGAGCGTCAGCGGTTCGGGGACCGTCGGCGACTCCTCCGACCCCTTCGACATCTTCGATGACGCCATCGGCGCCATCCCCGCCGGGGGGGGCTCGTCATCGCAGGAGGGGCAGAGGGCGCGTTGGCGGCAGGAGAAGGGCAGGA
>JAQBEG010000287.1:0-3722 GCA_032123985.1 Deltaproteobacteria bacterium | reverse complement strand
CGCTGTATGTCGTCGAAATGAGAGGAGATCTTCCAGAGCCCGATGGCGACGGCGGCGGCCATCGATCGGATCGTCCATCACTCGGTCATCACCGAGTTCGACGTACCGAGCTACCGCACGGCCGCCGCACAGAAAGATGCCAAGAAGCCCGCCGCCCAAGGGCGGCGGGCTGATGAGACGAAAAGCCGGAAGTGAGAGACACCTTCGGAACCCGTTCCTTCATCCGAAAAGAAGAGGGAACTCACCACAGCGGCAGAAATAGTTGACGGGCAACGGCGTTAATAGTTGACGCGGGTCAGGCGGGTTTGGGGTTCAATGGATGCCGCCGTGCGGGTCTATCTCTCATTGCTGATTTCAGCGGTTCGGATTGTGGAGTGCTCGTCCTGCCGCTGCCCGATCTGCAGCGACGCTGACTGGTCGATTCCCGCTGGACGAGTATTGACAACACACAGGCAAGGTTGGGGTAGCCATCGCGGTCGAGCGACGCGGCCGCACCGCCGGTTGTGTTCGCCTCGCCGTGATTCCCGGGCAACGACCACCGTACTGACTTCCTTTGTTAAGGGGTCGATTGTGCCTCAGGGAGCGACGATTCATACCGACGCTTGGGCGGCCTATAAAGCACTTACCAAAATGGGAATTGACCATCGCCCTCGCAAGAGCGGACACGGACGACACGTCGAGGACGGCCTACCATCGGCTCACACGGTCTTCGGCAATCTCAAAATCTGGCTGCGCGGCGCCTATCATGGAGTGAGTCCGAAGCACCTTCAGCGTTATTTGAACGAGTTCCAATTTCGCTTCAATAAACGCTGGCACGAGGCGGACCTCTTCTCTCCTGTGCTGCAGGCGGCGATCGATGCAGATCCCTTCCCTTATCGACATCTCACGTCGGAGCAAACCGGATAGGCAGAGAAATTCCTATTCCCGACGTGTGATCGAATCGCGATAGCGTCCCGCAGGGAAATGATGTCGGTTCAACGATCAGTTCGGCTTCTGCATCACGGCGTACCAGTTCAAGGAGATCAGTTCTTCCTCTTCCGCTTTGATATACGACTCGGAATTGGCGTGAAGACGGCGAATCAGCTGGAAGACCCTTTTGGGGATCACACGAATTTTCGACAGGAATGAGAATGCTGCCTCATACTTGTCGTACAGTGCGACCTCCTTCTTGATCATCCCCACCGCGGGCTGTCCGTGGGAATCCAGCAAGTTGAATCCCGCCTTCTTGAACGTGTCTTCCCAATACTTATAGTGCCAGAAACCACCAAACACGGTTAGTTCACGAGTGTGCTGAATCAACAGTCGGTGGGAATGGTTCTCATGGTCGTAGTTGTCCAGCGCCGCGACATCATTGAAGCCGAATTTCGCGCCTGGCTTCAAGACGCGGAATATCTCCCCCAGCGTAAAAGCGGGATCGCTGACATAGGTCATCGGCTGGATCGCGTAAACTGCGTCCAGGCTGTTGTCCTCGTAGGGGAGAGGCAGGTTGAAATCGCCGACAGTAAAGTTCTCTTTCTTCAACTTGGGATTGAGCCACGCTTTTTCGATCTGAGATTTGTCGATGTTCTGGCCGTACATGGTACTGCCTGTGATTTCGCCCATGCTGGTAGCGATCGCACCGCACCCGCACCCGAGCTCCAAGACCTCATCGCCCGGGCCTACACCAAGATCCTTGGCCAGCTTTTCTTCCAGCAGGATCTGATTCTCCAACACGGATTTCTTTGAATCCAATTCGGGAGGCATATACATTTTTTCAACGGAGCCGAGGGTGCATAGCAAATGGATGATTCTGTAGAGCGTTTCAAGTTCCTGGCTACTGCCCTGCTTGTAGCCTTGCATGGGAATACCGTTCTCGTAATCGGCCAACGTGTTTTCCGGCGAATCGACGAACAATTCGCCGTAGGTGTCCATATAGGCCTTGAACTCGTCATCGTTGATCTTCAACAAGCTTCTGAGAGCGCCCCATCGATCGAGGAGATTCGTCGTCTTCTGTGCCATGTATTGTTTCCTCTTTTTGGGAAGTCAGTGCGGTAGGATCAGGACTTTACAAATTAACTAACTTTGTAAAACTGTCAACAATCGAATCGAACATGAAGGGTGCCCAATGAGCAAGTCGGCCTGGTCGGGGAATCCCCCCAAGGACGAAAGCGAAGCAAGAGCAAGGCTTTGTGAAGCCACGCTGAGCTGCATCGTGCGGATGGGGCTAACGAAGACCTCGATGAGTGACATCGCGAAAGAAGCGGGCGTGACCCGGCCCACCCTTTACAAGCACTTCAACAGCAAAACTGCGGCGCTCATCGCGGCCATCGATGCGGTCTCGCTCGAGTTCGCTCACGCGGTCGCGAAGCACGTCTCGCGTCTTGCGACCATCGAGGAGCGGATCATCGAAATGATCCTTTTCGTAGTGAAGGAGTTACCGCGCCACAAATACCTCTCCTTGGTACTCAATCCAGAATGTTCCGTCGTACTGGCGGATCGGGCCTTCTCGGAAGAGCGCCCCCGTGAGTTGTCTCGCATCGCCATTGCCCCCGTCGTAGAACTACGCCCAGAGCTTCGACCGGAAGGTGAAGAGATCGCAGAGGTGATGTCTCGATTCGCGATCTCCTTGATCCTCTTCCCGGGCCGCTTCAAGAAATCGGGGGAGAATCTGCGAGAGTTCATCCGCCAGCGACTCCTGCCCGGTTTGCTTTGAGTCAGCCGAGGGACTGACCAGACACTCTCTCCAAGGCTTTACGTGCGACAGCCCGCTCGCGACGCACTCATCACGCTCCCCGTGTGTTCTCAGAACCCGTCCACGAGCCACAAATCCACACGCAAGGACTGACGCTCGTGCGCGACAGACCAGTTGAATTTTCGCCCTTCGCCTACGCGAGTGAGTGGACGAATAGGCTTGAGTATCTCAACTCAGAGACCACTTCGAATTCCCGAGACTTCCCCAACATAGACAGTCGTAGGTCGAGAAATTCTCGCTATTCCGCGGGGTTTTGGCGGTTGGGGTCTTCGGATTCCTAACCGGAGACTGGGGGGTCGGGGCTCGGGGCTCGCGTGAGCCCGCGGCGGGCGTTTATCTCTGTTGCCCAGTTGGGCGGTTCGGATTGCGATGTCAATCCGAGAAGCGCTCGATCGACGGAACTGACAGCGCTCTTTGCTTTAGACGATCCTGCTGTTCTTGTTGCCCCAGTAGCGATCCTTCAGCAGGCGCTTGTAGAGCTTGCCGGTGGGAAGGCGCGGGAGCGCGCTCTCGAAGTCGATGGAGCGCGGGCACTTGTACGCCGCCAGACGCTCTCGCGTGTAGGCGATCAGCTCTTCGGCCAGCGCCGCGTCGGCGTTCACGCCCGCGACGGGCTGCACGATCGCTTTCACCTCTTCTCCGAACTCCGGATGCGGCACCCCGATCACGGCCACATCCTCCACCTTGGGATGCAGGATCAACTCGTTCTCGATCTCCTGGGGATAGATGTTGACTCCCCCCGAGATGATCATGAATGACGCCCGGTCGGTGAGAAAGAGGAAGCCGTCATCATCGACGTAGCCCACGTCTCCCAGCGCCGTCCAGGCGGGATGCTTCGGGTGCTGCGCGCTCCGCGTCTTCTCCGGGTCCTTGTGGTACTCGAAGGGCGGCTTGTCTCGCTCGAAGTACACGATGCCCGGCTCGCCGGTCGGCAGCTCGGCGCCGTCCTCGTCGCAGATGCGGAGCGTCCCCATCACGGCGCGGCCGACAG
>JAQBEG010000286.1:0-2803 GCA_032123985.1 Deltaproteobacteria bacterium | reverse complement strand
TCATCGAGGTTCCCGAACGCGGCATCCCCGAGACGACCGTAATCGTGCGGCCCGGATCGAGGGGGGACGCGGGGTTGATCTGACTCATCGGCCTCCTCCAACTCGCCTGCGCTAGGATTTCCGCATGGCCACAGCCAGCCTGAACACAGTACGTGTGGATGCGACCGACCTCATAGCCAAGGTCGAGCGCTTTGTCGCCGCAGACGGCTATGCAATCGTCACGGATGTCATCGATCAGGCGACTTGCACGAACCTCATCGCCGAGGTTGATCGAGTGGAAAGCGAGTTCGGAATCGATTTCGGCAAGAGCGACTTCGAGGGCTTCCATACCCGACGGATCTTCAACCTGATCGCTCGCGGTCCGCGCTTTCGGGAACTCGTCATCGACGAGACCGTGCTCGGGCTGGTCGAGGCCATCCTGGGTGACGGCATCCTGCTCTCGGGCACGACCTCGATGCACATCAGCCCCGGCGAGACCGAACAACTCCTGCACGCCGACGACGGCATGATCAGCCTTCCCCGTCCCCACCCAGCCACGATGGTGACGACGCTATGGGCTCTATCGGAGTTCACGAAGGATAATGGCGCGACTCGGCTGATTCCGGCTTCGCACCTCGATTCGGAGAGAGCACCTCGACCTGAACAGGAGAGCACCGCCCTGGTAGCTGAAATGCCGGCCGGGAGCGTGCTCATTCTTCACGCTTCGACCTGGCACGGTGGCGGACCGAACTCGACTTCGAACGTCGAGCGCTATGGCCTGTCGATCCAGTATGTCGCTGGCTGGTGTCGCCAACAGCAAAACCTCATGCTCGGCACCGCACGCGAAGTCGTCGCGGGCTATCCCCGAAAGCTCCAGGAGCTGATCGGGTACTCGATGTATCGCAATGTAATGGGTCATGTCGATCGACAACATCCACTCAGCCTCCTCGGTGAAGACGTTTTGCCCGAGATGGTCTGGGAGAAAATGAACCGGACAAAATGAGTCATCAACCCGTCGTCATGAGTCACCAACCCATCGTCGTTCGTCAAATGGATTTCGACTTCCCCGCCGACATCGATCCCGTCGTCGTCGCAGGGGATCCGGAGCAGTCCTATCTGATGATTGGACTCTCCCTCCTGCTTCCCTACCTGGAGCCCTACCTCATCCGCACGATGAAGGAGGCCAAGAAGCAGATCAGTGACCCACAACTAATCGATGACCTCGAGCGCTTCAGTGCTCAGGAGGGGCAGCACTACCGGCAGCACATGCTGTTGAACGATGCGATCCGGCTGCAGGGGTTTCCGAAGTTGGCTGAATTCGAGAAGAAGCTGGACGAGGACTATCGACGATTCTCGAAGACTCGCTCGCTCCGCTTCAACCTTGCCTATGCCGAGGGATTCGAGGCCCTCACGACCGCGACGGCGCGGTTCAGCTTCGAACGCGGCGGCGACGACAACACACATCCCGCCGTAGCAGCACTCTACCAGTGGCATCTCATCGAAGAACTCGAACATCGGACAGTCGCCTTTGACGTCTACGATCACGTCTGCGGAGGCTATCTATATCGACTCGTCGCGGGGATCTACGCGCAATGGCACATGTCGAGCTTCATTCGGCGGGTGACGCGATACATGCTCGAAGCCGATCCGGAGGCGGTCGAACGCTGCGGTGGGCAAGCCAATCTCGAAGCGCGTCGTCGGCAGGTGGCCACCGACGTCAGGAAGCTCTTGCTACCGAAATTATTGAAGACCTATTCGCCCCGCTACACGCCCCATGACATCCCCTTCGAAGCAGAACTCCAGGAGATGGCAGCACAGTTTTCTGCGATGGCACGATCGACACGCTGAGCAATTCCTAGTCGCGAGCCGGCGACGAACGTTCCTCGAGCGCGAACGCAACGAGATGATCGCCGAGTCTCGACCCGGAGAATCCGTGTCCGCCGGCAGCAATCACCACATACTGGCGCAGACTGCCATCTTCCAATTCGACCCGGTAGGTCATTGGAGTGGCCTGTCCGCCGGCGGGCAACCGTCCCTTCCAGAGTTCCTCACCCGTTTCGACATCGAAGGCGCGTAGATAGTCATCCATCGCCGCAGCGATGAATACGAGACCGGTATCGGTCACGATCGGCCCGCCGATACCTGGAATGCCCCAGGTCAGCGGCAGTGGAACCGGTGAGAGGTCACGGACGCTGCCATGTGGAACCTGCCAAAGAACCGCCCCGGTGCGAAGGTCAATTGCCGAAAGCGTACCCCACGGCGGCGCCACGCACGGCAGTCCGAGTGGCGACATCAACATGTCGCGTCGAATGCCAAAAGGCGTACCGATCTGAGGCCCATACCCATGCTTCGGGTCGGCCTCCCGCTCATCCTCGAATTCGTCTCGCGGGATGAGACGGACGACCCACGGCAAGTCGGAGCTTCGAACGAATGCCAACTGACTGACCGGGTCCACCGCGATGCCGCCCCAATTCGACCCACCCGCATTGCCGGGATACATGATCGAACCCTGAACCGATGGCGGCGTATACATGCCGTCGAAACGAAGAGAGGCGATCAGGTCGCGGCATCTGCCCGTGTCCCAGGGAGTCAGACCCCAGGCATCCTCCGGAGAAATCGAGTCGCGAACGAGAATCGGTGTCGCCGGAAAGGGCTGGGTCGGTGAGATCACTTCATTCGGCGCCGCGCCGCGCGTCGGCACGGCGCGCTCTTCGACTTTCAGCAATGGCTTGCCCGTCTCCCGATCCAGCACGAAGAGCAGCCCCATCTTGGTCGCCTGCACAAGGGCCGCGCGTGGCTCACCCTCGATCTCGATGGTCGTGAG
>JAQBEG010000285.1:0-4371 GCA_032123985.1 Deltaproteobacteria bacterium | reverse complement strand
ACCGCTCGGAGACTTCCGCAGCGAGCTCGTCCCGCTTCGATTCGACGCATCACTCGCCGGCACTCGGATCGCCGTCGTATCGATCAGCGACGCGCTTGCTCGCCGAATCCTCGCCGGATCGAACGTCGATCTCGAAGACATCCAGCGAAACACCGATGAAACCCAGTCTTCGCCGGCACACTTCGAGATCGAAAACCTCGAAATCGCCGCACGAATCGACCTCGAAACGCTCCACGCCCAGGGCCACAATGTCATTGGGCGGCTTCAGGTCGGTCTCGAATCGAGCCGTGAATTGATCGTGCTGGGTGCGCATTTCGATCATCTCGGCCATGGTGAAGGCTCGGCATCGCTGGCGTCCGGCCTGGAGGTCGGTGCGATCCATCCGGGCGCAGACGACAATGCTTCGGGCGTGGCAGTGCTACTCGAAATCGCCGCGCAGCTCACCCGTCAGCTCAAAAGCGGAGTGGCTCTGGGCGAGCGTGATTTCGTTTTCGCCGCCTGGTCGGGAGAAGAACTCGGGCTGCTGGGCTCTGCCAGATGGGTCACGGATTACGTCGATCCCCATGCGCAGAGCGGACGCGTCGTCGCCTACATGAACTTCGACATGGTTGGTCGACTTCGTGAAAGCCTCATCGTGCAGGGTCTTGGCTCGAGTCCTGGCTGGGCCAGTCTGCTGGAGAGCGCCGCCACTTCACTCGAAATCCCGATTTCCCCGCAACAGGACAGCTATCTCCCGACGGATGCAACGAGCTTCTATACCGAAGGCATTCCGGTCTTGAGCGCATTCACCGGCGTTCATTCGGAGTACCACACCCCACGAGATACGATCGATCTACTCAATTTCGTCGGAGCGGCCAAGATTGCCGACCTCGGAAGCCGGGTCGCGCTGGCACTCTCCCACGCTACCGAAACACTCGAATACCAAGCACAGGCAGCGCCGGCGGCGGGCCGCATCCGATCGAATTTTCGCGTCTTCCTGGGCACCGTACCAGACTATTCTCAGACCGATGTGACGGGCGTTAGGCTAACGGCTGTTGCGCCAGCAGGTCCGGCAGAGAATGCCGGGCTACGCGGCGGAGACGTCATCGTCGAAGTCGATGGAACACCCATCGAGAATCTCTATGACTACACCTATTCCCTCGACGCACTCCGAGTAGGGAAACCGGCCAAGATCGTCATATTGCGCGACACCCAGCGAATCACTTTCGAGGTGGTCCCCAGCTCGAGAGATTGAGTAGGCTTCCGGTATGCAGAGCGAAATTTCCGATCGATTCCAGGCGCTAGCCGGCCGCCCAGAGAGCCAACTCGGACTTGCCGAAGGCGCCTTCGTGCTCGCCGCGGAAGCGCGCCCCGAAATCGACATCGATCGGGGGCTCGCGGACGTCGCCGAACTGGTCGAACGAATTCGCCCGCTGGTCGATTCGGCGAACGGCCCGACCGGGGCCGTCACCGCCCTCAATCATTCATTCTTCGATCTCGAACGTTTTCGTGGAAATCGGGAGCAATACGATGACCCTCGAAATAGCGACCTCGACGAGGTTCTCTCCCGCCGCCGTGGACTCCCTATCACACTCTCCGTACTCTACGTAGAAGTCGCACGGCAGCTCGGCCTCGAAGCCTATGGCGTTGGCTTTCCAGGGCATTTTCTCGCGAAGATCGTAGGCGTAAGCGATTCCGCGGAGGGCCAGATCATCGTCGATCCGTTCTTTGCGCAGGTCCTGCGGCGGGAAGACTGTGCGGACCGATTGCGCGCGGCCGTTGGGGAAAACGTGACCGATAGCCGACCATGGCTTCGGCCGGCGACCGCACTCGAAATCTATGTGCGAATGCTCAACAACTTGAAGATTCTCTACCTGAGAAACGGCGAAGGCCTATCTGCACTCGGTTGCTTCGATCGAATTCTCGTCTTATCACCCCAGTCTGCGTTCGAGTACCGTGACCGTGGATTTCTTCTCGAGCAACTCGACTGCGTTCGAGCAGCGATCGAAGACTATTCTCAATTCATCGAACTTGCGCCCGACAAGGAAGACGCAATATCCATTCGGCGCCGCCGAGATGCACTGGCCCAGCGAAAACCCGTCTTGAACTAACAAGCTGGGCGTCTCGATCTCTCGCGAGGTCCTTCGCGGGCCTGGAACTCCAGAACGAACATCGGGCGCCCCTGATATCGAGGCGCCCGACTCGCGAATCACAATCCATGAAACCGTTAGTTCGACGGTACCGGAACGATATCTATCGAAGTGTCAGTCGCCGAGACGAATCCGTCATCCGCGACAAGCGGGCGCAGCCCGCCCAGAAGACCCTCAAAGACCTGAACCTCGTGGGCACCACTGCGTCGGAACCCGACGATCAACTCGTCCATGCCGTCACCGTCGGCATCACCAAATGCAGATCGAGTGGCTCCGTCCTTTGACTGGTACCGGGGTCGACCGGCGGCAAGCAGGTACGCATCTGCAGATGTCATCGGAAAGCCATCGACAGCGTCGTTCAGTAGCGCAATGATGGCGCGACTCCCCTTGCCAAAGCTCACAGCGATCTCGTCACGCCCGTCCCCATCCATATCGCCCAGTGCCGGCATCGTCATGGTGCGTTTCATCGGCCGTGCCGGATTGGGGTCGACGGGCAACCAATCCTCCCCAGTGCGATTTCCAGCATGGATTGCAAAACCCGTCGCCAGATCGTCGAGAATCACCAGGCGGCCACCCTTCTTCGTTCGGCTCATTCCGACTACGAGTTCATCAATGCCATCTCCGTCGATGTCTCCAATCGCCGGATAGGTCGAGCCCCAGAATTTCTTGGGAACAGAAATCTGCATGTAGCCCTCTGCATTGGAGCGTGCCGAAGCGATCGGACTGAAACCTGTCCGCACGTCGTCGAATACCTGGACGACACCCCGCATCCGCGGACCGAAACCGATCACGATCTCCGCTCGACCGTCGCCATCGATATCACCACAGCTCGGATTCGTTCTACCCGATTTCCTTCGATAGGCTTCGGGCCCCGCCACGA
This sequence comes from Deltaproteobacteria bacterium, assembly GCA_032123985.1. Classification (GTDB taxonomy): domain Bacteria; phylum Myxococcota_A; class UBA9160; order UBA9160; family UBA4427; genus UBA4427. Next base: position 1,362 of record JAQBEG010000285.1, on the reverse strand, counting down.
TCGACGAGATAGACGCGACTGCATCATCCTCGAGAATAATCACGGCGATCTGGCCGCGACTCTTGCGACCAAAGCCAATCACGAGGTCGCGGTCGCCGTCGCCGTCCAGATCACAACGCACGGGGCGCAAATCGCGTTTGGCCGCCAGCGAATCCATCGTGAGGAACTCGAGATTCCCGTCTGCGAGTACCGTATTGATCAGGCCCGCCTTCGTCGTCGATAGACCCAGACCAAAATCATCCATCATCGGATTCGGCGCGGCTCCAGCCCCGGTCGCCGGAGGCGTCGGCGTGGGTTCAGGAGTCGGTTCCGGCGCGGGTGTAGGTTCAGGAGTCGGTTCGGGCACAGGGGTCGGTTCGGGCGTCGGTTCGGGCGCGGGAGCGGGGGCCGGGGTCGGGGTCGCTGCGACGCGAATCTCATTCGATAGTTCGGATTGCATTCCGACCGAATCGTAGGCGCGAAGTGCCACGAAGATATCCACGGAATCTTCGAGATCAACCGCATAAAGCACCGTCGCATTCGGCGTAGGCGCTGCGCCGAGATCGAAGGTGACCGGGTAGGTTCCGGATTCGGATCCGACGTGCATCGTGTATCCGGCCGCGGATTCGGAAGCGCTCGGTTGAAAACTCACCAGGTACTCGCGGAGCACTGCACTTGCCGTCGAGGCCGCGAACAACCCGATCGCCACGCCAAGGGCCACGCATGCGAAGCGCGCGTGGCGCCGTAGAATGCCGATTGACAGAGGACGAATTTCGATGACCATGAACTGACTCTTCGGAACGATCCGATTCGTCTTTGGTGATGGCCCTCACCCTTCGAACTCTTTTTGCAGTGCGCCATCCGTCCGCGAAATACCGTATACGAATGATTTTGTGCAATTGAGCGGCAGCATGAGAATCGCTCGCGTGGTCGGCAGTGCGCACCCGAGGTGTTGATCGTCACAATCTAATGTTGCGTCAGGAAAGCCAGAGGAGCCGGTCAGGGCCCCATGACGACAGCGGCCACGTCGTCGACGAGCCGGCCCACTTCAGCATCGAGATTGCTGTAGCGAATAGCAAAAGTCGTCCCCTCACATCGGACGACTTCCCCCGAAAGCTCGAACGGGCAGACCGGCTGGATGAAGATGTAGAGACGTACTTTGGTTCCGAGTGCCGGGATGTGGCTCGACGTATCCATCCGAGCTCCGGATCTCGAAATATTCACGAGCATGCCGGAGCCCTCGTGTTCGCCGGCTGAGCAGAGAACGTCGAATCGAGTCTGAAAGCGAGGATGTGTACGTCGATTCACGGAATCTCCCAAGAAGGGTCAGGCTTCCTGTATGAATCGGTTCGCGCGGGCCTTTGCTTGAGGCCCGGACCCATC
>JAQBEG010000284.1:0-3438 GCA_032123985.1 Deltaproteobacteria bacterium | reverse complement strand
GCCACGAGCACATTCTGCTGATCGACGTCATCGTGCTCGTCGAGCACGACATCGAGAATCCCCACCTTGAAGCGGCCAATCCGACCCGTGATCTTGCCTCCGGCGGTAATGCCCACCTCTTCGCCATCATCGCTGAACCCGATACGCCGTGAGAAGAATGGACGCCCATTTTCCACCAGATCCGCAAAATCGAAGAGCAGCGTGTCCTGCAGAAAAAAATCACGTCTCTCGGGAAAGAAGAGCTCGAAGCGAGAGAGGTTGACCTGCCGATCGTCCACCTCAGACTCGGAGAAATCGGTGTTTACGGTGACCGCCGTCGTCACGGACGGAATCGGCTTATAGAAGGTATCGAGGCTTACATCGGCACGGGTGTAATGTCGTTCGTTGTCTTCATCGACCAACTCGTTGGCATCGTCGACGCGACGGAGTGTGCCCGCCGGAACGACCCGAAGGCCAAGGCCTTGACGGATCCCGGTCATCCCGACGAGGTTCCCGGCTCGCCCCATCGAGGTCAGAAAGCGTTCCTGGACGGGATCGGCCCATCGATCGATTTCGTTTCGTCGTCGGATTCCTCGTGCCATGTTGAATCCCCAGACATCGGCCTTCGGGTCGAAATTGATCGTCGAGAAGGGCAGCGCGATTTCGACGATCCAGCCCTTTTCATCAACCGACGTCTTCGCATACCAGAGGCCATCCCAATTCGCCGCGAAGGCGCTGCCCTCGAGGAGGGCATCACGTCGAGCCGCGTTCGAGTTCACTTGGAAGAAATATCCATTCTGACGATCAAAGAAGGGATCGATCGTGAACCCGAAACGATCATCCAATGTCGTGTCGGCATCGCGTCGCATCCCGTAGGCGACAATGTCTTCAGGATTCGTATCCCATAGCCGAGCGGCGATATAGAAATGATCGCCATCGGTCATTATCCAGACTTCGGTGCGTTGGGTGGGGGCCTCGCCGGGATCGGGCGTCGCCTGTGTCAGTCCGTCCACGTGCACGGCATCGGCCCATTCATCCGGGTCGAGGAAGCCATCGATTTCCGGCGGATTCGTCGTCCAGCCAATATCGATCGACGGCCGCACCTCCGATTCCTCGGCCAATGTGGGCGAGCTCGCGATACCAAGAAACAATCCCACCACAGTCAGTGAATATGAAAAGACATGGCGTTGTGCAGAGACAAATTTCTCTGCACGACCGTACACATCCGTCACTTTCACACCGCAACCCACAGGCGACCTGCTCTGCCACTCACTCGCTCGATACCGTGGGGCATGATGATTCGGGCAGCCGTGGGTATCGAGAATCCAGCGCGTGAGACAAGCGGATGATGGGGGTTTGATCGAGGAGAATCTTACCTCGGCTCGATCGAGCCCGACAGACGAACCGGATACTGAGTGAAGCGATTGAGTGGGCGCGTGATTTTGCGTAGAGTCCGCTTTCGAACAGCGACAACCTGCGACCGGATAGACGCGTAGTTCCGCGATTCGAGAAACCACGGAACTAAAACCACGGAACCAAAACCACGGAACCAAAACCACGGAACCAAAACCACGGAACCGAACCTACGGAACCAGGGAGACGACTATGCGAATCGGAATCATGGCGGGAGCGACCGGTGGGGACGACGGGCTCGATGGCCTCGTTGCATCCGCGAAGGATTTCGAATCCCGAGGCTTCGACACGATGTGGATGGCGAACATTTTTGGCATCGATGCGATCACAGCGGCCGCCATCATCGGCCGCGAGACCGAGACAATTCGCCTTGGAACTGCCGTCGTCCCCACCTATCCGCGACACCCGACCGCGCTCGCTCAGCAAGCGGTCACCGCGCAAGTGGCTTGTGGGGGGCGGTTTACGCTTGGCATCGGGCTTTCTCATCAGATCGTGATCGAGAACATGCTAGGCCTATCCTATACCCGTCGTGCCCACCACATGCGTGAGTATATGGCCGTGCTGGGTCCGCTCTTGCGTGGCGAACCCGCCAAATTCGAAGGCGAGGAGTATCGCGTGAACCTGACCCTCGCCGTTCCCGGTGCACTGCCCGTGCCCGTGCTGCTGGCGGCTCTCGGTGACCATATGCTGCGCATCGCGGGTGAGACAGCAGACGGTACGCTCCTGTGGATGACGGGTCCCGACACGATCGAGAATCATGTCGGTCCGAAGCTGCGCGCCGCAGCAAGCGAAGCGGGGCGCTCCGAAGCGCGAATCGTTGCTGGACTCCCGATCGTGCTGACCGAGAACGTCGATTCCGCGCGAGAAGTCATCGCCAAGAGCCTGGTGATCTACGGTCAGCTTCCGAGTTACCGCGCGATGCTCGACAAGGAAGGTGCTGCGGGACCCGCAGATGTAGCGCTGGTCGGCGACGAAAAAGAGCTGGATAAGCAGATTCAACGTTTACGAGACATCGGTGTGACCGATTTCAGTGCCGCGATCGTTCCTAGCGAGGATGGGGCTGTGGAGCGGACCCTCGATTACCTCGCCAGCAAGCTCTAGACGGAGCTTCGCCAGGTGTAAAACGGGCCCGGAGACGATGCCGTCACTGGGCCCGTTTACATCTCATCCATAGACGCCCGGGTCTCCGAGTTGGGACTCATTCGGCCTTGCCATCGCATTGCCTCGAATTTGCCGACCGCCGCAGGGCGAATGGCGGCAATGCTGGCCAGAATCCAGTTCTATCCGAGCCTGCCGCGAAACAACGTACTTTGCCCCTTGTACAGCCGAGCAACCGAGCCGACGATGTAGCTAGATGATTTCGTCGTGAGGGGGAGCACCATGCGCATCGGAGTTCCGAAAGAGACCAAGAATGCGGAACTCCGTGTCGGGCTGACACCTGAAAGCGTAGACGAACTGACTCGGGCGGGGCATGAGGTCTTTGTCGAATCGAATGCGGGACTCGGCATCGACGCATCCGATGATGCATATCTTGCTGCCGGCGGTCGAATCATCCCGACGGCGCAGGAAATATTCGACCTCGCCGAACTCATCGTGAAGGTCAAAGAACCTCAGGCCGCCGAGCGTGCCCTGCTGAGGCCACACCACACTCTTTTCACCTACCTGCATCTCGCGCCTGACGCCGATCAGACGAAAGATCTGCTTGCAAGCGGCGCGACCTGCATCGCTTACGAGACCGTCACGGACGCGACTGCGGGATTACCGCTGCTCAAGCCAATGTCACAGGTTGCAGGGCGCATGTCGATCCAGGCGGGCGCCGCCAGTCTCGAGTCTGTTCGGGGGGGTGCGGGCCTTCTCTTGGGTGGTGTGCCCGGCGTAGCACCCGCGAAAGTGGTAGTGCTAGGCGGGGGGGTCGTTGGGGCCAACGCGGTCCAGATGGCCCTCGGCCTCGGGGCCGACGTGACTGTCCTCGATCGAAACACACAAGTCCTCGAGAGGCTCGCAGAACGCTTCGGAGAGGCGCTGCGAACCGTCTATTCGACGTCA
>JAQBEG010000283.1:0-6738 GCA_032123985.1 Deltaproteobacteria bacterium | reverse complement strand
CGAGGAAACATCCAGAGAATAAGCAGGATTCCGATCGGGAGCAGCCAGAAGGGATGAGAGACGAGCCGTCCGGCAACTAGCAGCCCACAGCCGAGCCCCAGCATCTGGAAGATCGCCGTCGAGAGGCGCAGAGCGAGAATTCCGTCGCCGAGGACGATCGACCACAAAGCTGCCCAGTAATAGCGACCGGGTTCATAGGATTGAAAGTCCCTGAGTGGTACGTCTCCGGCGGCTGTTCGCTCGACCCCGTACCAGAGGAATCCTCCGTCGGCGAGATTGAGACTGATGTCGCCGAAGAGGACGTAATTGGCAGACACCAACAAGACAGTCACACAGCCCGCCGCGATCGCGTTTCGGTTCTCGACTTCCGTGGAGGGTCCGACACCCATCAGGGAGCGAAGGCTCGAACCGCTTCGATCACCTCTGCCTGCTCTTCGTGGGTCATTCCCCAGTAGAGCGGCAAGCGAACGAGATGGTCGCTCACTCGTTCGGTGACCGGACATTGGCCCGGCTGGCCACCAAACCGCCGGCCCATCTCGGAGAGATGGAGAGATTGATAATGGAAGACAGCGAGAATGTCGCGCTGTGCGAGGTGCTCGATGAAGCGTGTCCGAGCTTCGAGTGTCGGCAGGATCAAATAGAATAAATGGGACGGATGATCGCAGTCTGCCGGAACGGTCGGCAGAAGCACGCCACTTCGCTCGGCCCAGTGCGACAACTCCTCGCGATAGTTACTCCAGATCTCGTCTCGCCGTTGCTGCACCGAATGCCGCGCCTCGAGTTGACCGAACAAGAATGCGGCGAGAATCTCGGAGGGTAGATAGCTCGAGCCCAGATCAACCCAGGTATACTTGTCGATCTGGCCACGCAGAAAGCGACTACGATTCGTCCCCTTTTCACGGATGATCTCGGCGCGTTCGATCCAGTCCGACCTGTTCAACAGAAGCGCCCCGCCCTCCCCGCAAATGAAGTTCTTCGTCTCGTGAAAACTTTGCGTCGCGAGAGAACCGAAGCTCCCCAGACTCTTTCCTTTGTAGCGACCGAGCAAGCCGTGTGCATTGTCCTCGACGATCGGTACGCCGGTCTCGCGCGAGATCTCTTCGATCGCATCCATCTCGCAGGCAATCCCACCGTAGTGTAGGGCCACGATGGCTTTCGTTCGGTCCGTCACCTTCTCGCGCAACGTTCGCTCGTCCAGGTTCAGAGTGTCGGGCCGGATGTCTGCGAACACCGGCGTCGCTCCGTGAAGCGCGAACGCGCCCGCCGTCGTGACGAACGCAAATGAGGGAACAATCACCTCATCGCCGGGCTGGATGCCGAGAAGTAACGCACACATCTCGAGCGCATGGGTACAAGAGGTCGTCAACAGCGCGCGCTCGACACCTACCCACGACTCGAGCAATTTGCTGCAGCGTTTCGTATAGGGGCCATCTCCGGATGTATGTCCGCCTTCGATGGCGAGTCGCACATGCTCGAGTTCCGCGCCAACGAGCGCTGGCTTGTTGAATGGAATCCGGTACTGAATCATGCGTTCTCTTCTGCGTTCATCCAGAGGTGATACCAATGCTCGACTGCAGTCGTCCTGAAGCCAAGACGCTCGTAGAGTCGGGCGGAGGCGAGGTTCCGTGCCTGGCTTACGACACGAACGCGCTCGCAGTCATGGTTCACGAACCATGCCAGGGAGCCCTGCACCAGGCTCTCGCCAATTCGCTGCCCCCGCTCACTCTCCGCGACAGCCACCAGGCCTATCGTTCCCATTGTCGAAGAATCCGTGTCGCAGGCCAGGTACCCCACGGCGCGACCGGCGCGGCGAACGACGAGAACACTCTCGGGATCGCTGGCGCACGCATTCGAAATCCACTTCTCGTACAAGGCATCACATCGCTCACGCGGAAACTCGAGATCGTAGTAGAAGCGGCTCGCTCCGTGACTCGAACGGGCGATCGCCTGCAGAGCCGCGAGATCATCCTCTTGAAAACTTTCGACGCCGCTCGGCATCTCGCTCGATACGCGATCCAGAGATCGTTCACGAGTGACCCTGACATCCGCGCACCGAAAACCGGCGGCTTCCGCCGTCCGAATACTCTCGCTGTCCCCGGCGTCGACGAGAAAGTAAAGGCACTCGACGTCCTCGGCGCGGGCGAACGTCCGCACCTGCCCGATCGCCTCTGCGTCCATCTTTCGACTCTCGACGCGCCCGATCCGACGACCGAAGAAATCCGAATCCCATTCGAGCAGTCGACATTCTGCGCCGTGCGTCATGACTCTGCGGAGTCCCTTGGAGTCGTGGAACGAACCGCATACGCAGGGCGCTCCATGCTGCGCACATGCATACGCGCCAGATATTCACCAATGATTCCGAGAGCGAAGAGTTGGGCACCGGAGAAGATCGCGATCATGGACGCCAGGAAAGGAAAACCGGGAACGCTCGTGCCTTCGATCAGATACCTTCCAACGACGTAGCCAAGAGCGATTATACCGACGATCGTAAAGACAAAGCCGATCATGCTCGCGATCTGAAGGGGGACGGTACTGAAACCGGTCATCATGTTGAGGGCATGCGTAATCAGTTTCCTGATCGTGTAGTTCGACGCGCCCGCAAATCTTGAGTCGTGGCGCACGGGGACCGCATCAAACCGACTGGTGCCCCACGTCAGGAGTACATCGAGAGAAACGAACGGCCCCGGGTACGCCGCGAATGCCTGCCGCACCGGCGCGCGAAACGCACGAAATGCGCTGACCTTGCGCGCGGTCTCGGCGCCCATCGCGCTTTGCAGGGCAATCTTCGTTGCCTGGGAAGCAAGGGTCCTGAACAGGCCGTGCTGGTCCTCGATGGGACTCCCATAAACGACGTCGAATCCCATGTCGAGACGCTCGAGCAGTTTGGGAATCTCCTCGGGCGGATGCTGTAGATCGTCATCGATCGTGACGATGACGTCGTTTCGAGCCAGTCTCACCCCACAAAGCAGAGCGTTGTGCTGACCGTAATTGCGCATCAATTGCACGCCCGTAATCCAAGCGTGCGACTCGGCAAGTTGCTCAATGATCTGCCAGGCATTCGTTCGGCTGCCGTCGTCCACGAGGATCACCTCGAAGGCGTCGCAGTTCTCCGCGAGAATCGGCCCAATTCGCTCGATGAGCGTGGGCAGGACGGCATCGCTGTTGTAAACGGGGATCACGACGCTCAGGGTTCTTGCACTCGAATTCGCTGCCATGACTAAGGAATAGGCTATCACATCACGACTAGGGTGAGTCGAGTCGATGCCGACCGCCGCGCCGATTTGTCGATCGTGCAGACAGGAGACGACCTGCTTCGTTTTCTGTCTATGAGATGCTGGAGCGCTCGCGCCATCGCTTCCAGACGACACAGCCAGGCAGGGCAACCATGAGACATGCCTGCGGAATCCAGGCCCAACGCACGTAAGGTTCGAAATCCAGATCGACCACCCCGACGCCGGCGGGCACCCGCACTCCCTGGTAGATCCCATCCACCGCGACCGTCTCGAGCGCTCGGCCTCCGGATCGAGCTCGCCAATTCGGATGATATTGCCAGCTCGCCCAAAGCAGGCTCGGCGAATCGAGCGCCGTGATTTCAAACGTGACGCGATCGTCAGCAGTCAGGTTTCGAACAACCGAGAGCGGCGGGGAGGAAGACGAATCATCAAGTCCAACTCGGCGCTCCCCCTCGACCTTCCATGTGGTCGTCTGCTCCGCGAAGATCGGTGCCTGGCGAGTACGATGGAGCCAGAGACGCCCCCAACGAGCTACCGGTTCTGCCAGCTCCGGGTCGAGCTGGCTGGGCGCAATCAAAACACCAACGCCGGCTCGTCGAAGCTCGGTCGGCGAGAGTCGCGAACGACCATATATCTCGCCAAAATGGCGACCACGATCCGTCGCCCCACGCTCGCTGATTCGCTCGACCCAACGCTGGTATTCGAGCGACGAAAGAGAGTTATAGCTGTGAATGCTTCGAAGCCCGAGCAGCGACTCCTGATTGGCCGGAATGATCGAGAGATCGACCCATGCATAACGTGATCCGTCTCCAGTTAGCTCGCGAAGCTGTTCGACCAGAGGTGATTCGCGGTGAATCGTGTCGTTCGGTCGAACCAGCAACATGGGGTAGGCATATGTGAAGACGACGATCACAGCGACCGCGACCAGGAGGGACGGCAGGCGCGTCGCTGCAATCGCGACTACGAACCCGGCCATCAGCAAGGTCAGACCAATCCCCCAGGATTCGAGCGGCGCCGAAGACATTGCACGCGTCATCAGCACCAACGCCAACAGACCGCAAGCAAATGTCACAGCAAGCGGTAGTGCTTTCGACGACTTGCGAAGCACAGCATCGAAGCCGTAAGCAGCCAGAATGGCGACCGGAATCAGAGCGCCTGCAGCGGGAATGAATCTCGACAGCGAAAGTCCTAGATAATCGACTCCGATTGTATAAATCGGTGAGGAAAAAGTCGCGAGGAAGGCGAAACCAACGAAGAGCTGAAGTGGCCACAGCCTCCGCACCGCGCCGTCGAGAAACGAAGCAGCGACACCAAACATGAAGAGCGGCGTCAATGAGATTCCGTCGAATTGGATCGAACGCTCAGGGTCAACCGGATTGCCGAAAATCGACGCGTCGAACAGCTGCATAACTTGCTGTAGAGCGTCGCCAACGTGATCGACGCGGGGCAGCACGCTCAGGAAGAACTCGGTCGGCGTATCAAGCCGCGTAGATCGCGCCGCATCGATCGCAAGGTCAAGATAAACAGGCGCCGCCGCAAGCAAGCCAAGCAGGGAGGCGCCAGCGATCCAGGCCAGCGCTGGCCAGCAAGACACCAGGCCCCCTTCCCTTCGCGATACCGCATAGCATGTGTAAATGGCGACAAACCAGATATGCCAGACTACTTGCTGAGGATAGCCTGTGAGCAATAGACCCTGCGTGACTACAACAATACCGAGCGCCGAGAGTGGATCGCGTTCGTCCAGCAAGCGACGAATCAGCCAAAGCCATGCCAGCGTCCAGGAAATACCGAAGACGAAGAGAGCGAAAGTCGCCCAATAGGTCGCGAAGACACCGAGTCCGATGCCGAGGGCCCCCGCCAAGCTCGCCGCGGGATGTAATCCCTCGGCGCGAAATAGTAGCAACGCGAAAATGCACGCCGAGCCCATCGCGAAGACAACCAACCATGTGTAGACGCGAAACGCGTCGTTGGACACAAAAGAGAGAACATTCGTAAGCCAGAAAGCCTTGCTGATCCCCGTAACGTGCGTAGTCGGACGACCGAGTTCGACATGCGGATTCCAGGTTGAAATCCAGCCCGCGCTCTCTCCGTTCAGCTGATGCTGCAGTTCGGGAATGTATTGCGAACTCTCGTCGCTGAATTTGCGATTCGAAATCCTCTCCGGTTCGCCCCCCGACGTGGCAATTCCCAGCTCGCGACCGTTGTCATGGGGAAAGATGACCTCTCCAAGCAGGAGCGGTCGCCAGAAGAATGCGATCAGGACGATGATCAGAATGACGAACGCATGGAAGTACCGCATCAAATCAGGTCCGATCGCCGCTGACATCACAAAGAAAAAGGCCGAAGATCGGCAGCCCGAGAGTGGTCGGCAGTGCCAACACGTCTCAACAGGACGGCCAGAACAGCTGCGTCGCGAGGAAATCGGGAACTGTGAGTCGACACCATCCGATCATCGCGCGAGCCGTCCGACGAGAACGGTCCGGGGGACTAACTGACTGCGCCGCATTCTCGAGATCATCGGTAGAGAGCATTCTCGCAGAGCGGCTGGGGATGGAGCAACCCCATTGCCCCGAGCGCCGGCGTAGAGAGCGCAGCCCGAGCCCGGTCAGATCGCCTGTGGCGCACCCGATGTGTATCTGAGACCAGCTCGATCGATTTTCGTCGTCTCCAGCGCGCTACCGTTTCCCTTTATGGCAACCCGTGACCAAAGCACATGGCTCTTTGGATCGACGGCCGACTCATTGCTCGGCGCGGGCCTGCTTTAGGTCCTGATCATCTCTGCGGTGATCGCTGCCGGTCCCGGTATCGCCGGTGCATTTCCTGCTTCTTTGTTTGCCCATCTCGTCCTGATCATCAGCGGCTCCCATTACGGCGCGACATTGCTGCGAGTCTATGAACACGAAGCCGAGCGCCGAACCTATCGCGTATTCACCGTCTACGGGACGATTGTCATGCTAGGTGCCTTGCTGGGCGCCCTGCATTGGGCGTTCTTTGGCTCGTTGCTGATCAGTTTGCATATCACATGGAGCCCCTGACATTACACCGGTCAGACCTATGGAATCGCATTGATGTTTCTGCGTCGTCGCGGATTGGACGTCACTCCTCTTGCCAAGCGATTACTCCACGCTTCATTCGTGTTTTCATTCCTATCGTTCTTCTTGAACGTCCACTTCGAAGGAGGCGTCAGCCAGGACGATCCGCTTGACATCACATCGCTCGCTTCGAGCGGGTTTCAATTCATTACGCTCGGCCTTCCGGGCAAGATCCGAACCGTGCTGATGCCGATGGTTGGATTGTCATATTTCGCAGCGGTGCTCGGAGCGATTTCTGTCCTGCTTCGTTCTAGCACGGCAAAGGCCGTCGCACCGACAGCGCTGCTCATGCTGACCCAGGCCGTCTGGTTCTTGGGCTACTTGGGTTGATTTTATAGTGTTGGGCAAATGCAACACCCGCACCGGACTATCCACACGAATACGCAAACGGTTGGCAACACCAAACATTTGAG
>JAQBEG010000282.1:0-6450 GCA_032123985.1 Deltaproteobacteria bacterium | reverse complement strand
GCCTCGCTGGAAACCTCGCATTCAGCCGTTCACTGCGACGAGTCGTCACGACCGCCAGCTCAGAGCCTTTCTCGCTCAGCGTCGCGAGCCCGCCTAGCCCATGACACCCGAAACGATTTTCCAGATCTGCAACAACGGTGTCATTCCAGCATGGATCCTACTCGCGGTGGCGCCGTCCTGGTCATGGACTCAGCGCATCGTTCACCAGATCTGGATTCCGATCTTCCTGGGCAGCGTCTATCTTGCCGTTTTCTTGACCAGCCCCGCTATGCCGTCGGGTGGCGGATTCTCGAGCCTGGAAGGCGTGATGACGCTGTTTACCAGTCCTCATTTCGCTCTGGTGGGCTGGGTCCACTATCTCGTCTTCGATCTATTCGTTGGCGCGTGGGAAGTTCGCGATGCGCGTCGCCGATCGATTTCACATTGGTTCGTCGTGCCCTGTCTATTCCTGACCCTGATGCTCGGACCGATCGGTCTTCTCGCCTATCTGACCCTTCGCTATGGCTTGAAGCGCGAAGTCTCACTCGAGGAAGTGGGTTGATCTCCGGGGAGGACTCGTATGGAAGTGTTTGAGGAAATTGGCCCGAAAGAGGCCGCGTTCATCGACGCGCAGCGGATTTTTTTCGTCGGAACGGCGCCGCTCAGCGCGGAGGGACACGTCAATGTCTCACCGAAGGGGTATGCGAGCTTTGCACGTATCGATTCAAAGCGTGTTGCCTACATCGACCTCGGTGGAAGCGGAATCGAGACGCACGCGCATCTTCGCGAGAACGGGCGGATCTGTCTGATGTTCTGTGCATTCGAGGGAGATCCGTTGATCCTTCGACTATACGGACAAGGGCTCGCGCATCAGTACAGTACGCCCACTTTCGACGAGCTGCGAAGGCATTTTCCGGAGATCGATGTTCCTGTACGCGGCATCATCGAAGTTGCATTGACTCGTGTTCAGCGCTCGTGCGGCTGGGCCGTTCCCAATTGCGAATACCTGGGCGATCGAGACGTGCTGTTGCGGCACAACGCAAAGAGAACGCAGGAAGAACACATGCTTCGCCGAATCGCATCCAACGGTTCGAGTATCGATGGGCTGCCCGGACTCGAAGGCTAGGACTAACAACGCCCCGGTTCAGGCGAGCTGATTCAGGATTTCAGAATCTTCCGGAAAACGACCCACGTCGTGTTTTGAGAAGATGAGCGAGCCGTCCCGCTCCACGTCGAAGATTCCGCCGGCGCCCGCGACGAGTTCGGCCGTGATGCCGTGCTCATGCTGGATCCTGGCCGCCAGACTGGCAGCCTGAGGCTTGTAGTTTCAACTCGCGCAGTAGGTAATTCGGATCTTCATCGAGGTCTCACCCCTTCCATTGGTTGGAGATTTCAGTGCTGAATCGAACTGGAGTTCAACTCGCAATTTGCAGTCGCGCAACTCGAAACCCGGACCGCCGAGATCGTCCTGTGCAAAAAAGCGATATCCGAGAACAGGGATCAGTCGGATTCCGGTTGATCAAGATAGGTCATTAAAAACAGGTAGTTAGAGACTTGTGATTCAATAAACATTTAGACTTGACTAAATGTTTTAGATATCGCAAGATTTTGAACATGCCGGACCCGACCCCGACCCCGACTCAACTCGCCCCTCGCCTCCGCCGCACCCAGGCCGAACGCACCGCCGATACACGCTTGAAGCTGCTCGATGCAGCGATCGAATGTCTGATCGAACAAGGATATGCCGGCACGACGACGATCGCGGTCTGCAAACGTGCGGGCGTTTCTCACGGTTCCCTGCAGCATCATTTTGGCAAACGCGACGCGCTGCTCGGCGCGGCACTCGAACGTGTGTATGCGCGGCTGCGAGATCGCGTAGTGAAGAGCCTCGAGGCCGTGCCGGAAGGAGAACCGCGCATCGAGGCCATGGTCGACGTCATGTGGGAGGGATTTGGTGCGCGCGAATTCAAGGCCGTCCTCGAGTTGTGGATGGCCGCGGCCAATCAACCCGATCTGTCCTGGGCCGTGTGGCCCGAAGCGCGCGCTTTCGATGCTGGGAACGTTCCGCTGGCGGAACAGCTCTTCCCGGAGTTTGCGGCGCGCGTTCCGGACTTCGAAGTCTACGTGAGTCTTCTTTTTCAAGCACTCCAGGGAATGGGCCTCGTTCACGTCACGCTGCCCCCGGTGCCGGAGAATCTGGACATGCGTCGAAAGGTCCGCGCGCTTCTCACGCGGATGCTGACGGAAGCCTTCCACTCGAACTCGAACGGCGAACGCGGAGAGGCCAGATGAAGCGCCTGAGGATCGTACTGCCGTCGCTCGTGGTCACACTTCTGTTGCTCTCGGGTGGATTGCTAGTCGCGCTACAACCACCTCCCTTTCCGGTTCCGGACAGAACCAGCTGGATCTTTCACGATGTCACGCTGGTCGAGGCAGGTCGTGCGCCTCGGCCCGGGAGCATTCTCGAGATCGAGAACGGCCTCATAACGGCAATCGGCGAAGATTCGAACAATACGGGTGACGCGAGTGATCTGGCTGGCCTCTTTGTTTCGCCAGGACTCACCGACCTCCATGTCCACTACCCGCCCAAGATCGCGATCGGCAACAGCGAACTCTGGTCGCTTCTTCTTCTCGCACATGGCGTGACCTCGATTCGTGAGACGGGGAGCGTCGACGGCAGTATTTTCGCCGTGCGCGAGGCGATTCGCGAAAGCCAGTTTCCCGGACCGAGGATTTTTGCGTGCGGCGCGATGCTGGACGGCGAAAACCCGAGCTTTCCATCCAATCGCGTAGTCGCGACGCCGTCGGAGGCTCGCAGCGCGGTCGAAGATCTCGCCGCCGAGGGAGCGGACTGCATCAAGGCCTACAACATGCTCACGCCCGACGCACTGGGGGCGATCACGCTGGCTGCGGCTAAAGCCGGTCTTCCGGTGATCGGTCACGCGCCTCACTCGGTGCCGTTCGAGGAGGCCGGGTTAGTCGATCTGCAGCACGGGACCGGCGCGGTGATTGTGGATCAGGAGCACGTGGGGCGTTCGGATTTTCTGGCATCCGACTGGCGGACGATGGACGATCAAAGGATCGCGTATGTCGCACGGGTGTCACTCGACAAGGACATCGCGCATACGCCGACGCTCGTGAATGCGCGCATGAGGCGGCTCCTGGCTGATGGTCGATCGGCGGAGCAGTCGATGTCCAACGATTCAGGGCTGCGTCATCTGCCACGTTTCTGGTCCGGAGCCTGGGCCACGATCTGGGGTCCGCCCTTTTTGAAAGGGGATCCCGAGAGCAAGTCCAGATACGAGTTCTTCCAGGCGCGACAAGCAACGATGACGGTCAGTCTGCATAACGCCGGGGTCCGCATCCACGCTGGAACAGATACCTTGATGCCCTTCGTCGCGCCGGGTTCGAGCCTACTTGGAGAGCTAGAAGAGCTCGTTGCGGCGGGAATCCTCCCGGACGATGTCTGGAGCATTGCCACGCGCGAGGCGGGGCAGAGCCTTGGCCTCCCGGGGCTCGGCACGCTCGACGTTGGAGCGCCGGCGGATCTCGTCTTCTTGCGATCGAATCCTGCAGGCAACATCGCGGCCTTTAGCGAAATCGAAGCGGTCCTGGCGGATGGTCGACTTTATCGTCGCGCGGATCTCGACGCGATGCTCGCGGCGATGGACGCACATTTCCATGGCGCGCTTTATTCGAGCGTGATGGATGTGGCGACGGCGTTGGTGAGGGGCATGTTCGCGCCGGACCACGACGGCACGAAGACCTTCGGAGAGGAGTCGTGAGGGTCATGGTCGTCGGGCTCGGAGTGTTGCTCGCCTTTCTCTCGGTGTGCTTCGTGTTGGGAACCCTGATGAGTTGGCGACGAGAACCGGTTGTCCGAGCCGTTGCGCCATCTGACCCGGAGACCCGCTTCCTCGATACCCGATCCGGTCGGGTGCATATCCTCGATGTGGGTAAGGGCCCGGTCATTTTGCTGATGCACGGGACCGGCCGCAGCGTCGCGGATTGGCAGGAGGGGCTCGCCGATCGGCTCGGCGAGCGACATCGCGTCGTCGGCTTCGACTACTACGGTCACGGTCTCTCTGATCGCGCGCATGGACTGCGCTACGGCCCCGCACTGTGGGTGCAACAGGCAGTGGATGTACTCGACGCGCTCGACATCGAGCGCGTCACCGTGGTCGGTCATTCGGTCGGGGGCAGCGTGGCCGCGATGTTCTCGGCCGACCATTCGGATAGACTGGAGCGATCAGTCTTCATTGGGCACGGGATTGCAATGGATCCGATGCAGATCGTTGCATTCATACCCGGTCTAGGTGAAATCGAGATGGGTCGCACAGAGATTTTCAGCGACGTCTTCTCGGACACGCACGAACGCCGGCTGGCTGCCGCCTACGAAATTCGCGGCACACGTGCGGCTCTTCTGACCTATATCCGTCGCCAGTACACGATCGATGGCATCCGTCTGGTACTCGGGACCTACGAGGATATCGCGACGCCGGTCCTGCAGGTGCACGGCACTCTCGATGTTTCGATCCCGATCGAGGCAGCGCGTAGGCTGACTCCTCGGCTACGGGATGCGCGTCTGGTCGAAGTGGAGGGCGCCAGCCATGACGTCCATATCGACGCGCCAGACGAGCTGGTCGCTGCGATCGAGGCATTCGAACATGCGACTCCCCTCGATGAGACGATCGCACGCTAGACCGCCTTGATCGCAGGAGGCCGCGTTGGGAAGCGTGGGTTCGGTCAGCCTGCTGCGAATCGCGAATTGCGCGACCGAGGATCAGCTCTCGTCGACGCCCTTGGGCGCGCGTTGCTTCATGAAACCGAACATGTAGCCTGCGACCCGCCGCATCTGGATTTCCTCGGAGCCCTCGGTGATCCGGTAGCGACGGTGGTGGCGGTAGATGTGTTCGAAGGGCTTGTGGCGCGAATAACCCATGCCGCCGTGTACCTGCATCGCACGGTCGGCCGCGTCACAGCAGAGCCGATTCGACCAGTAGTTACACATCGAGACTTTGTCCGAGACCGAGAACGCTCCGTGCTCATCCATCATCCACGCGGTCTTGTGGATCAGTGCGCGAAGCATTTCGCATTGGGTCTGTAGTTCGACGAGTGGGAATTGAATGGCCTGGTTGGTGGCCAGCGCCTTGCCGAAGGGTTTGCGAACCTGGGCATACGCGATGGATTGGTCGATGCAGTATTGGGCTGCGCCGAGGCTCGAGGCTGCCTGGCGGATTCGATTTTCGTTGAAGAAGTGCTGCACGACGCCGAGTCCTCTTCCTTCGCCGCCAAAGATCGCGCCTTCCGGCACGACGACGTCGGTGAACGAGACTCGGCCGTGATCCGTCGGCATATTGAAGGTCCAGAGCATCTCTTCAATTTTTACTCCGGGCGCCTTCATTGGTACGAGAAACGCTGTTATGCCACGGCCATCTCCCGCCTTGCCGCTCGTTCGCGCCATGACCATGTCGTATTGGGCCTTGTGGATTCCGGTATTCCAGGTTTTCTCGCCGTTGATTCGCCAGCTGTCACCTTCGCGCACGGCGACGGTCTCCATATGCGTCGCGTCCGAGCCGTGATCGGGCTCGGTAATGCCAAAGGCAAATCCGCGCCGCCCTTCTGCGAGCGGGCCGACCCATTCGGCCTGCTGGGACTCGGTTCCGTACTCGAGCATCAAGAGCAGGCCAACGTTGTTGCCGACGATCGAGTGCTCGTTCTGGAGGTCGTTGTGAAGACCGAGGCCGCGATGAGCCAGATGTTCACGAATGATCGCCATGCCGAGGTTGGTTCCATCGCGTCCGCCGTACTTCTTCGAAATTGGATACCGATAGTGTCCGGCCGCATCGGCGCGTCGACGCGCTTCGGCGAGGAGCGCTTCCCATTTCTCGTTGGGCAGACCGTCGCGCTCCCAATCGGTTCGTGCATCTTCTCGCCGATGGTCGAAGAAGCGAATGTTGTCGTCCTGTTGCTCGAGGGGAAGGATGTCACTCTCGATGAAAGCGTCGAGTTCGTCGAGATAGGCGGCGAGGTCTTCGGGGATGTCGAAATTCAATGGGTGTCCTTTGCGTTTGCAGTGTTGATATAATCACTGGCCATGCCCGATGGCAACTCTCGCGAGGACCTCGCGGTCCATACAGAGGAACCCTGCTGGCCCGAGACGGGCGGGAGGGACGTGGTGTTTCTACTCGACACGGCAAGTAAGCTGGAGAGCCGCTTACTGCGGTCATGGATTGATCGCCACCGGCCTGAATCGGGCGCGAAGGTGGAAACCCTCACACTTCCGTCCTCACGTCGCCGCCGAGGTCGGCTCGATCCTGGACTCGAACCGATCTTGGCTTCGGGGGATGATCCTCTGATGGCGCCACTGCGAATCGCATGGCTCGCTCCGCAGCGAGGGGGCCGCCGCGAGGTACGCTTTTCAGACCTGTTGACCCTGGCAGATCCGCGGGATCCTGACCGGCTCCGCGA
>JAQBEG010000281.1:0-4397 GCA_032123985.1 Deltaproteobacteria bacterium | reverse complement strand
GCTCGAGCGCAAGATCGCGCAGCTCAACAAGAAGCTGCTAGACCTCGAGAAGCAGTGGGCCGCCTGAGCACGAAATTACGCCGTCAAGCACGCTGGATGGCCAGCTCGTAGACGGCCGGCGTTCTCAAACGAAGAGGCCCGAGCAGATCTTGCTCGGGCCTCTTTTCGTCTCTGTCTACCCATTCGATCGAGGAATATCCGCGGCAGTCCCGATCGAATTTCAGTCAGCCAACTCGAGCGTATCGAGTACGGCTTCCAAATCGTCGAGCACCCGTTGCTCTTCGGCGGTGATCCCGGCGTTCGCATCGAGTGAGGAGCCCTCTTCGAAGGGACGTTCATCCATCTTGGCGATCTTGATCGCCTCGTCGAGCAACCGGCTCGCGATCTTGCGCGTGGGGCGACTCTCACCGGCTGCAAGAGCCGGTGCCAGCTCTTGGCGCCATCGCCCGAGCGTCCCAATCGACGGCGCCTCGTGTAACCAGCGCAACAGCGTCGAGCGGCAGAATTCGCTGCGCTGATCGAGTCCCAGCGCCCTGGAAGCTTGGAGCACCGCCGCGCGTTCGCCCGGCGTGACCTCACCATCCGCCCATGCCACCTCGACGAGCGGACCGAGAGCGAGCGCAGCGATCTCCTCGATCTCTTCCTGCTTGCTCGTGGACAACTAGACGCGCCTCCGTGGGCTCCGTAGTCAATGGCCGGATACGAACCATAGCCAATTAGGTTCCGGGTCAGCGCTGTCCGAGTGCTTGCTCAGCGTCGAGAATCTCGAGCGCCAGCTCTACGGAACCCTCGGTCTTCCGGAGTACCTCGCGAGCTCGATCTCGATCGACCCTGCCTAGCTCCATCACGATCCGCACCGCACGCCCGCGGAGCTTGCTCGAGATGGGCGATATGTGGGTCATGTGATGCCCCCTCACACGGCCCATGCGCACCATCACCGACGTCGAGAGTGCGGACAGAATCATCTTCTGTGCGAGGCCACCCTTCATGCGCGTCGAGCCAGCTACGACTTCTGCACCGACCTGCGGCGCAATCGAGATTTCCACCGACTCAGCCAGCGGCGAATTCGGATCACACGTGATCGCGATCGTTCGCGCACCGAGATTCGTGGCCGTCTCGACCGCACCGAGTACGAAGGGCGTCGTCCCACTCGCTGAAATTCCAACAACGACATCGCCAAGCGTCAAGCCGCGCGATTCGAGTTCGAGAGAGCCCGCGTGTAAATCGTCCTCCGCACCTTCGACCGCACTGCGGAGCGCCCGATCGCCACCGGCGATGACGCCCTGCACGATACGCGGAGAGAGACCGTAGGTCGGCGGAATCTCGGAAGCGTCGAGGACACCGAGGCGACCACTCGTCCCCGCGCCGACGTTGAACCAACGCCCGCCGCCCATGAGCGCACAGGCGAGAACCTCCACGGCCTCGACCATGCGTGGCAGCACAGCTCCGACCGCGGCATGGGCCACGGCGTCCTCGGCATGGATCAGCCGCAGAATTTCTTCCGAACTCATTTCGTCGAGCGCGTGGGCGTGTTCGAGCGCAGCTTCGGTGGGACGTCCTTCGACCATGGCTCTTCGTTTCGGCTGCCCAATCCCGAACTGAAGGCAGGCTCGCGCAGCGGCACCGCGAGCAGCCCCCTAGACTTGCAAGATGCCGTTTGACGTCGCGGATTCGACTCTCGAAAGCCTCGAATGGGCACGCCTGATCGATGACTTGCGCACGTGTTGCCGGACACCGCAGGGTCGCCTGCTGCTTTCTGAGGCAAACCGCAAGAACATCTTCGAAGCGGATGAGGGCGGCGTGCGCGCCCGCCTTGGCGAGACGACCGAAGCTCGCTTGCTGCTCGATCGCGGGGCGCTCGCGCCACTCGGCGGATGTGTCGATCTCGTCGCCGGCCTTCGCGATGCGGAGAAGGGCGGCGTTCTAGAACCCGTCCAGCTGATCGACGTCCGCACGACCCTCGAAGCAATACATTCCACAATCGACTTCTTCGCTCATCACCGCGATCAGACGCCGAGACTCTTTGAACTCGCGAATCAGATCAAAGAGCAGCGCAACCTGGAAGCTGCGATCGGCCGATGTCTCGACACGAACGGAGAGGTACGGGACGCTGCATCCACCAGCCTCGCCAAGGCACGGCGCGAGGCAAACAGACTCTCAGGCGATCTAAAGAGTCGGATCGAGCGCGCGCTGCAACAGACAGACATCAAGCCGCATCTCTCTGACAATTTCTATACGGTCCGCGGCGGCCGTTTCGTACTTCCCGTAAGAGCCGACGCGAAAGGGCATGTGCGGGGTATCGTGCACGACGCCTCGCGTTCGGGGACGACGCTATTCGTCGAACCGGAAGGCATGGTCGAGCTGAACAATCGCCATCGCCAGGCGGAACTCACCGTTGAACGGGAAATCCTTCGCGTGTTACGAGAACTGTCGGCAGCGGTCGCACGCGAGAGTGTCCCGCTTCAGACCAATCTCGATTGGATCGCAAGCATCGATCTCGCGATCGCACGGAGCCAGCTCTCGCACAAAATGGGGGGCGTCGAACCCGAAGTAGGCCGGCAGGATATCTTCGAACTGGCGGGCATCCGCCATCCGCTGATTCCGGTGGATCAATGCATCGCCAATGATCTCCGACTCGGCGGAGACTTCTCAGTGCTGATTCTTTCGGGTCCGAATGCCGGTGGCAAAACCGTTGCACTCAAATCCGTTGCGCTCGCCGCACTGATGGTGCGCGCGGGCATGCACGTGCCCGCCAATCCCGGCGCACGTGTCGATCTCGTCGATCACGTGCTCGCCGACATCGGCGACCATCAGGACATCCAGGAAAGTTTGTCCACCTTCTCCGCGGCCATGGCAAACCTGGCCGACATTCTGCGTCGCGCCGGCCCACACACACTGGTCTGCCTCGACGAGGTCGGGGTGGGCACGGATCCCTCAGAAGGTGCAGCAATCGCTCAGGCCACACTCGAAGCCCTCGCCGACTCGGGCGCACGGGCTGTCACGACGACGCATTACAACCTGCTGAAGGAGATGGCCGAACTCGACGACCGTTTCGCAAACGCGAGCGTCGAATTCGACCCCAGAACACTCGCACCGACCTATCGCGTTCGAATCGGTTCGCCTGGTGCGTCTTCGGCGACGACAGTCGCCGCGAGAATGGGAATGCCGCAGCGCGTGCTCGATCGGGCGGCGGGACTCCTCGATCGTGAGGATCGGCGACTCGATCGCATGCTCGCCGAACTCGGCGCGAGCCGCGCGCTCCTCGAATCCGAACAGATCGCAGCCGAAGCATTGCGGGCCGAAAGCGAGGAAGCCCGAGCGGAATACCGAACAAAGCTCGCACGTCTTCAGGAAAGGCGGGACAAACTCTTTGGCGATATGCGCCGAGAACTCGACGACTCTTTCCGCAGCGCTCATTCTGAAGTTGCGCGGATCATCGCTGAACTCCAACGCCAGCCTTCGTCGCAACATGCCGCAAAGGCGCGTGACCGTCTCGAAACTCTGCATGAGCATACGTCGAAGACCCAGGCGGATCGGGGCATCAGCCCGGATTCGCGCACCACAGAAATGACGACACAGCCAGTAGACTGGCCCCGTGCTCGGGTCGGCGATCCCGTGCGCGCGCTGGGTGGCGGCGCGGGCACGCTTCTTTCGCTACCCGACCGAAGGGGCAGGGTGACGGTTCAGGTCGCCACTGCGAAACTCACGATCAGCCGCGATCAACTCTACGCCGCAAGTGGCAAGATCGAGAACCGCTCGTTCTCGACTCATACGGCCGCCAACGTGAACGCGCCTAATCCGTCGCCGCGAATCGGCGGGATCGTCGAAACGGATCTCCGTGGCCTCCGTGTCGACGAAGCGCTCGACCGACTCGACGTGGCTCTCGATCTCGCAGCTGCTGAGGGACGTGACGAGATTCGAATCATCCACGGGATTGGGACAGGCGCCCTACGCAGTGCTGTACGCGTGCATCTCCCGCGTTCGTACCATGTGGTCGAATGCGTGGAGGCAACGCGCGACGAAGGGGGGGGCGGCGCGACGCGCGGCATCCTCAGAAAGGACTGATTTCGATGACTGAGATGGATGAAGAGGACGAATCGCCGGAAGATTTTCCAGACATCGATCAACTGATCGGTAGTTTCATGCGGGAAGGCTCTCTCTGGCCGGTACTGCTCGTGGCGATCGCAAGCGCGGGTGCCTTCGGCGCGGCAATGCTCATCCTCGTTGGCGTCGATCACAATCCCTTTGCCGCGGCGGCGTTGCTACTGATCATCGGGATGACTGTCGACATGTTCGTACGAGCGCGTCGACATGCCGGCTATCGCAACCTTGCCAGGTTGATCGGTCTCATCTGGTGTGCAGCGATCGCTTTGGCACTTTTGGCAATCTGGACCGGT
>JAQBEG010000280.1:0-9109 GCA_032123985.1 Deltaproteobacteria bacterium | reverse complement strand
GCCAATACGCCAGCCTTGCGTATCAAGCCATACTGAGGCAAAACGGGATGATCGCCAGCATGAGCAGGAAGGGTAATTGCTGGGACAATGCACCGATCCATGATCGGATTCATTGGATGGATTCCCTCATCGTCGCGACGGTCGCGACGAGAGGCCAAACATACCCGGCTGCGTCTCGGGATTCGAGATGGAACGCGTTTTAACCCGCGCCGCCTTCAACGAGGTTTCGAATCACACCGAAGCCGCCAGTCCAGGTGCCGATCAGACTTCCGAGCGTCGTCAATATGAAGACCAGGAAGATCTGCATCAGGCGACTCTTCCACCAGCGCGAGGGGATCGCGAGGTCGTCTCCGACAGTGCGGAAGTCACTGACTCGCGGAGGTCGGGCCCAGAGCTGCGCAAAGGCGGCGACGTAGCCCGCGCCGATGAGCGGGGTGAGGCTGGTGAATGGCGCCGAAAGCGCGGCGGCAGCGATCGTAACTGGATGGCCCAGAGCGATCATTGCGCCGATGCCACTCGGAATCGCATTGGCGAGAAACCAGATGAGTGCATTCTCGCCGGCCGCGGCAGTACCTTGTGTCACGGCGATAGCGACGATCGAGCCGACGATGACGAGTGGAATGCTCCAGCCGACGATTTTCCAGAAGTTTCCGTCGGCGGGAATCGAAGTGATCTCATCCATGTCGGCGAGATCTTCGCTCTCGAGTCGGCGCTTCATCCCATCGACATGTCCGGCGCCGACGACGGCAACGATCTTCTTTCCCTCGGTCTCGAGAATTTTATGGGCAAGGTAGGCGTCGCGTTCGTCGATCAGCACTCGCTTCAGATCCGGCATCATGCGACCGAGTTCGTTCATGACCTCTGTGACGACATCGTGATCGCGAATTCGCGCGAGTTCGTCCTCTGAAATATCGGGACTGTCGAACAGACTCACACCGAGTTCCGAAAGCAACCGCATTCGTTGCCACCACGAGATCGATTGCCATGCACGTCGGAGCGTGATGCGGACGTCGCGGTCGCACAGCGCGATCGGGATGCCGTTTTCATTGGCGACCTTGGCGGCTTCGAGGAGCTCGCTGCCCGGGGCGACGCCGAGCTGCAGTCCGAGCCGTCGCTGATAGGAGGACAGGACCAGGTTGAGCATGAGCGTTGCGATTTGTTTCTGGCGAAGAATTTCTCGCAGATCCTGTTCTTCGAATTTCTTTCCCTGGGAGAGCGCCTCATAGCGACCGGCATCGAGTTCGATACAGACGGCGTCTGGCAGTTCTCGTTCGATCACTTCTCGCACGAGGTCGACGGAGCGCTGGGAGACGTGGGCGGTCCCGACGAGCCAGATCTCTCGCCCATCGACCTCGACGCGATGGACGTCGCTAGATTCTGCTTGCTCGTCGTGACTCATCAACCCTCCGTGTTACGGGGCGAGAGAATGCGCCCCGCGGTCGTTCTGGGCAAGCATTCTCAGCGATTAGGGATGGATTTCAATGGGCCGTCGGCCGCTCGAGGCGCTTTTCGTGCTTTCCAGGCGAGCCGAGCCCAGAGTAGAAGGGCGAGCATACCGGCGTGCACGATCGCGGGTCGGTAGTCCGCCTTGATCAGCCAGAAATGATGGATGACGCCGAGGATGGCAGCGACGTAGACAGCCCGATGGAGCTTTACCCAGCGCTGTCCCAGTCGCTTCATCGCGCGGCGCGTCGAGGTCACCGCAAGCGCGAGCAGAAGGCAGAACGCTGCCATCCCCACCATGACGTAGGGTCGTTCGGTGAGATCTTCGGAGATCTCATGCAGGTCGAGACCATGATCGAGGAAGGCCCAGGTCGAGAGATGGACGCAGGCGTAAGTGAATCCGGCGAGGCCCAGCGTTCTACGCAGGGGCGCGAGCTGGCTCCACCCAAACCAGCGCCGTGCCGGTGTGACCGCGAGTGAGAGCAGGATCAGACGCAGACCCCATTCGCCTGTGACGTGCGTGATCTCTTCGATCGGGTTCGCGCCCGGCCCGTTGATCGCGAATTCTGCGACCAGCCCGAGAGCGGGCAGGGCGGCGACGATGATCGCAATCCAATGTGGGAATTTTCCGCGCACCAGGGGCTCCGCGCCAGGCTAGAAGTTGCGACGCAGGTCCATGCCCGCGTAGAGGAAGCGACCTGATCGCCGTAACCGTTGAAGGGGAGCGTTGGGCGTTTGCGAAAGTCACCGAGCTTGCGCTCTCGCGCCTGGCTCCAGCGAGGATGGTCGACTTCCGGGTTCACGTTTGCATAGAAGCCGTATTCGTTCGACGCGAGATCGTTCCAGCTCGTATGTGGCTGTTTTTCCGAGAAGTGGATTCGAACGATCGACTTGATGCTCTTGAAGCCGTATTTCCACGGAACGACGAGTCGAATGGGTGCGCCATTTTGATTTGGCAGGACCCTGCCATACATGCCAACTGCGAGGATCGCGAGTGGATGCATCGCTTCGTCGATGCGCAATCCCTCACGATAAGGCCAGTCGATCACGCGCCGATTCTGGCCGGGCATCTGTTCGGGGTCCACGAGCGTTTCGAAGGAGACATAACGTGCCTTCGATGTCGGTTCGAAACGCTTCAATACGTCGCCAAGCGAGATGCCGATCCAGGGCACGACCATGGACCAGGCTTCGACGCAGCGGAAACGATAGATTCGTTCCTCGAGTTGGGAGGGTTCAAGAATCGATTCGAGGGGGACCAGGCCAGGCTTCCCGACTTCGCCATCGACGACGATGGACCAGGGTTTGGTTTTTAGCGTGTGTGCATTACGGGCCGGGTCCTTTTTGTCGGTCCCGAATTCGTAGAAGTTGTTGTAGCCGGTCGCATCGCTTTCGAGCGTCGTTTCCTCAGCGGCCCGATACACGGGCGGCGCGGGCGTCACGTCGGAAAGCTTCGGCAGATCGGAGGGATTCTGCCCGCCGTCCGACTTCGCGGTGGCCTCATTGGCGGCCGGACAACCTGCGAGCGCGCTGCCGATCGCTGCGGTCGCGCCGAGTCGCAGCACTTCCCTGCGATTCAGAAAAGTCGCTTCATCCGTGACCCTCAATTGATTTTCTCCTTTTGACGGGTTGTAACCGGCTAGAGAGGAATTCCCCCGAAGGGAATCTAGTTCCTGGTTAGTTGCTTCTCGACCAACATTCGCTCGCAGCGTGTCGCGGGTTACAGCTTATCCGGCATCAGGACGATGCAGTTCGGGATCGATTAAACCCGCCATTTACGGCGTCGACCGAGGGATGAATCCTTGAAGCCCATTGACCGAAAACGAACCGAGAAATGCCGGTGCTTGCGTCAGAATCGTCTGCGAGTTGGGGCCATCTTGACTACATGCGCATTGATATTGATCCTCGTCGGGCCGGGCACCGCCGCGGCACGCGATAGCGCGGCCCGGAAGGTAGGGCGAGGAGCAGCGAATCTGACGCTAGGCGTTCTCGTGCTTCCAGGAGAAATCGTTCAAACGACGCGTAGCAGTGGTCCCTTCGTCGGGGCAACCTGGGGTTTCGTCAAGGGCGTTGGAATGCTGGTCGCGACAGAGCTTGTCGGTCTCTGGGAAGTCGTGACGTGCCCCTTCGAGACGCCACCGGGCTTCAAGCCGATCCTGGAACCGGAGTATCCCTGGGGATATTTCTACGAAGGGCAGCGTACGGCGCCTACCTCGCGAACGGCAAGAAGCGCGTCTGCATCCGTTCGATGAGGCCCGGTGTGACCACGTCCGCGAAATCATCGAGGCTGAGTTCGAGTCGAATCGCGCCACTGGCATGTTCGATTCCGGTGAGTCGCGTCTGCGGTGCGAGCCTCGGTAGGGGAATATAGGCGCGGAAGAGCGAGACGAGTCGAGCGCGCAAGCCCAGAAATTCCGCGTGTTTCGGGCGCAACACGAACCAGCCCCGTTGTACGCGAAGCTCGGTCCTGGTTCGCGTGAGAAGCACGCCTCCCACGTCCATCTGGAACTCGATCGCGCCCTCGATCAGGCGTAGTTCGAAGGGGGCGCGGGCGCGCCGTAGCCAGCGATCGAGCTGGCGTTGATCGATCGAGATCTCGATCCGGGGTCGGACGGCCTCGAAGCGCGCCGGAATACCCGGTGTGAACTGGAAACGATCAACGCGAAATACCAGCCTGTCGAAGGGCAACGCCATGATCGCCACTCCGGCAAGCTCGAGTCGCACGCCTTCGAAGACGCCACGGATCGAGTCTGCAAGCGCTCCTTCCCAACTGACCTTGGCAGGCATCTTGAGGTAGTCACTCAGCAGTTGATCGATGGCATCAGAGCGCACGACACATCCGGATCATTTGTTGCCGTTCTTCACAGGGCCCGTTTCGTCGGCGCCAGCATCAAACGTCGCGTCCATCGCGGCGAAAGCCAGAGCGGCACGGTGTGCCAGATCTTCGCGCGCAGCAGGTGAGAATGCGCGTGTATTTCGAACCGAACGCTGAACCTTCACGACTTGCAGCGAAACGAGAGCATGGACTTCGCCCGTTTCCGCTTCCCAAACGGCTTCGACCTGACAGCCAGGCAGCGATGCGCTCGTAAGTTGATGGACGATCGATCTCATTTCCCCATCTTCTCCGCGGGTTCCCGTGTCCTCGAGTCGCACGAGGTTCTCGATCGTGACCTGAATGCTGCGTGCGATCGCGGATCGGGCGCGTGCGACCGCGGTATCTCGTGCGGCGATACGATTGCGATGCGAGGTCGCCGACCCGATTCCGCAGACGACCTTTCGTCGTGATTCCGCATCTTCCCAATGAGAACGACATCCCTCCGTCACCCAGTTTGGAGCGTTGGCGAGAATTTCCGCAGGCGTTGACGGTTCGGGGAAGGTCGAGGCCGACGGCGTTCTACTGGATGTCGAGCATCCGGTCGGACCGAAGAGCATCACGAGAGCGATGAGCAGGCAACCTACGATGGCTCGAGTGTTCAGGGCTTGGAGCCGTGCTGCCCCTCCACTTCGACTGGTGTGCTGCATCGCGATGACCTCATGAAGCCAGGAACCTAACGGCGGCTCGAATGCACCGTACGAGGCAGGATCAATCTTTCCCCGGGCGTTGACCCCACGGGCGCGACGCAGGATCATTGCCCAGCCGACCACACTATTTCGATGTTCAAGAATAGGGGAGTACCAATGAAGCGCGCCCTGCGATCAGATCAGATTTCCGGTTCGAGGAGAGAGTCGCTGTCAGAGCCTGTCTGGTTCCGGTCCGCCATGTTCCTTGCCCTTCTGCTCTTACTCGGCGCGTGCGCGAGCCGGCCCCAGGTGACTCGAACGTCGAGCGACGAACAGATTGACGTTTCGGGATACTGGAACGATACCGATAGCCAGATGGTATCGACTGAAATGGTCGACGACTCCCTGGGTCGCCCGTGGATCGACGATTGGCGGGGCGCAACCGGCGAAAAACCCACAGTCATCGTCGGCGCGGTCCAAAATCAATCGAGCGAACACATCAACACGCGAACTTTCACGAAGGACCTCGAGCGCGCTTTCGTCAATTCTGGGCGGGTTCGCCTCGTCGCTTCGAGCGACGAGCGGTCCGGGATGCGATCCGAGCGGATCGACCAGCTGCGCAACGCCACGATCGATACTGCCAAGAGTATGGGCAAGGAGATCGGTGCGGATTTTATGTTGATCGGAGGGATCAACACGATCATCGACGCAGCGGCTGGCACGAAGCTTCGCTTCTACCAGGTCGAGCTCGAGCTGATCAACCTCGAGTCCAACGAGAAAGTCTGGATTGGGCAGAAGAAGATCAAGAAGGTGGTGACGCAGTCCCGTTTCGGATTCTAGAAAACGCGCGCGACAATGTTCATGGGTTGGATCAGTTCCCGCTTCGCGGCGATCGCTCTAATGGTTTCGCTCACGTTCGGTTGTGCATCGACAGGCGAGGTTCAAGAGCAGCTCGCACAAAGAATGCTGCTCGACGATTATGCCAGCGCAATCGAGATTGTCGAATCACAGAGAGAAAAGGCCTTCGAAGGCAAGAACCATCTTCTCTACTTCCTCGAGCGAGGAATGTTGCTTCATGTCGATGGTCAGTATCGTGAGAGCAACGCGGCCTTTGAAGAAGCAAAGCGAGTCGGGGATAAGCTCTATACGCTGAGTTTGAGCAATGAGGGAATTTCGTTGATGACCAACGACTACGCCCTCGACTATGCCGGCGAGAATTTCGAGCGCACGCTCATCCATCTTTTTTCCGCGCTCAATTACGTTCTGCTACGTGAACCAGATGCTGCGCTCGTCGAAGTGCGGCAGGTGGGCGACTACCTACGCAAGCTGCAAGTCGACAGTACGAATCAGAACGTCTACCAGGAAGATGCCTTTGCACGCTACCTGTCGGCGCTGCTATTCGAGTCCGGAGGCGAATTCGATTCGGCTTTCGTCGATTACAAGAAGGCCGCGTCAGCCTATCTTGTCTATAACGCGGAGTACGGGGTCCATCGCCCCGATTCGCTAATGCCGAATGCAGAGAGAGTGGCGAGTCGACTCGGTTCATGGGCGCAAAATGATCTACACGATCTGGGCAGCAGTGCCGAGCCACGGATCCTGCCGGCCGATGCCGGTGAGGTCGTCATTCTCCATTACAACGGCCTTTCGCCGATCAAGGATCAGGACAAGTACGCGATCCCCTTCTCCGAGGCATGGCTTCTCGCCGGCATCGTCCAGGCGGCGGCACACGGAGACCACCAAAGGGATTTCAATCGAGCGATTGCGTTCTCGTCTCAGATTTCGAACGTCGACGTCGTTGCGGTCGCCTTTCCAAAATTTGTGGATCGACCCTATTCGATCGCGAGAATGATGCCGAAGGCAACCGCGGCACTCGAAATATCCCGACCGGAACTCGTCGAAGACATCGGTGCGATTGCAGAAAAAGACCTCGCGGATCGAATCGTTCGGATCCGCGCAAAGACGATTGCGCGAGCAGCGATCAAGTACGCTCTCCAGAAAGCGGCTGAAGAGGCCGCCCGACAGGCAAGCGGTGAATACTCCGAGTTGCTTGCGGTGGCGACCCAGGTTGCCGGCAATATTGCGCGCTACGCGAGCGAACAGGCCGACAAGCGTGTGTGGTCGACCTTGCCGGATCAGATATGGATGTCGTCGATCCTTCTGCCTGAGGGCACACACGATATCTCCATCGATTTCATGAACGCTAAACAGATCGTCGTCGAGTCGCGCGTGATTCCCGCCGTGGAAGTCGCGTCGGGTACCCGTCGATTCGTCATCGTAAGGACCGTGAAATAGCCATGCGAGTCATCAGTCGAGATCTCATTCGCTCGTCGTCTTCAATTTTCGTATTGGGGCTCCTGGGTTGTGCGTCGATGAACTCGACGCCGAACTGGGTGAACGGTGAACTGCCGCCGGAGTATCCGAAAGAGAAATTCGTAACGGCTCTAGGGACCGGCGAGAGCCTCGAGGCAGCTCAGATTGGGGCGAAGAGCGAATTGTCCCGGATTTTCTCCGCCGAACTGAATTCAGAGATCGAATTGATCGAGCAGGAGTTCGTGGTCGGCGATCAGTCGACGCAGGGATCCGAGATGTTGATCAATACGAAGATTTCGACCGACGTCGAGTTGCAGGGCGTCGAAGTGCCCCTGCATTGGCGCGATCCCGCAACGGCTGAGGTGTGGGCGTTCGCTGTCCTCGAGCGGCGCAAGGAATGTCTCCGAATTCGCAACGAGGGGACGAATCTCATGACTCGCCTCGATGCGATGTCTGTCGATTCGCAAAATCAGTCAAATCCTTTGCTTGCGGTGCGCGCCGCCGCGAACGCTGTGAGAGTCGGTGTGGAACTCGACGCGATGCAAGCGCGCAGTCGGGTGCTTGGCAGCCAATGCCTGACCCCGAGATCGATGTCGACCGGAGCCCTGAAGGCCCAGCTTGATACGGGACTGCGTCGCCTCAGTTTTGTCATTACGACCCAGGACGAAGATCCGCTGACGGGCAAATCGAATGGACCATTGCCGCAGCTGCGGGAGAGAATCGCCAGTAACCTCACAAAATTGGGATTTCAGGTCGGGCCGGCGAGAGGCGCGGATGTGATTCCGGTCGTCGCCCGCCTTCGCCTTCGTCGTGTACAGCGAGGCACCGAATGGATCGAGTATCGCTGGGAGGGTTCAGCCGAGATCGGGAGCCCTGTACCTGGGGCCCCCGCGATCATTGCCGCCGAGAGCGAAGGGACCGAGAGTCATCCGGAGAACTCGACGGCGCGACTGCGGGCACGGCACAAGGGGGAGCTGGACTTGTCGAAGCAGCTGGACACGCGCCTGAAGGCCTTTCTTGCCGAGGCCCCGAATGAGTGATCATTCGCCCGATCGATGTCTCGCACGGGGCGGCGACTCCGGAACGAAAGTTGCGCGACCCGGCACTTGAAGAGTCGAGGGATGCCAGGAAGGATTGGGATTCTGACCGTGCGGAGTGTGGGCGGGGGAGCTATCTCCCGTTTGACCGTCGAGTAGGGCTCCTTTCAATGGCGTGTAACGACGTGGGACGAGGTAAATGATGCAAGTCGAAGACCGGGCGAGAATCCAACGGGCGAGGCCGGCGATCCTCACGTTGATGATCACATTGAGTCTATTCTCCCTCGCTCAGATCGGAGCTGCTGGCGATGCACAGACATTTTCGGCCGCGACGGTCTACCGCAATTCGTCGTCGTCGGTCGTGCTGATCTTTGGCTTCAGCGACTCTGGATCAGGCAGTTCGGGGACCGGGTCGATCCTCACCCGAGATGGTCTGATTCTGACTAACAATCACGTCGTTGCAAACGTCAAAACCGGAAAGCTCTTTCCGAATCTTGTTGTCTATTTCAAACCCGTTCCGATCTCGGGTGACAATCGCAAGGATTTGACGAAGCCCTTCCTCGTCGATGTGATCGCCCGGGATCCCGAACTGGACCTGGCCTTGCTTCGCGTCAAGGACGCGCCGTCGGGTCTACGACCGATCGAATTCGCCGATTCGGACGAGGTGGAAATAGGTGAGTCGGTTGCGGCGATCGGTCATCCCGGCGGTGGCGGTCTCTGGACGCTCACGACGGGCACGATATCGAGCAAGCGGCAAGACAAGGACCGCGACATCTTCCAAACGGATGCCGCGATCAATCCCGGCAATTCGGGCGGACCTC
>JAQBEG010000279.1:0-13095 GCA_032123985.1 Deltaproteobacteria bacterium | reverse complement strand
CGGACACGTGTCGTCACGACACTGCTTCACGGCAACGAACCTTCAGGCCTGCGCGCGATGCATCGCTGGCTGCGGGCGGATCCTCATCCCGCCACGAACGTGCTGCTCTTCGTTGCGAGCGTTGACACGGCGCTCGAGGATCCGCACTTCTCCTACCGACAGCTCCCCGGCCGTCGGGATTTCAATCGGTGCTTCGGCCCATCACGAATCGATTCGGAGGGTGAACTGGCCAAAGATGTCCTTTCGGTGATTCTGGCCGCGGAACCCGAATGCCTGATCGACCTGCATAACAACACCGGCCATAATCCGGCCTACGGCGTAGCGGTCCGACTCGGCGAGGCTGAACTCGGTCTCGTCGCGCTCTTTGCCGATCGCGTGGTCCACGCGCCGCTCGCACTCGGCACTCTCGTCGAGGCCACCATCGACCATTGCCCAAGTGTCACCATCGAGTGCGGCCGATCCGGCGCCCCAGAGGCCGATGATGTCGCTCACGCAGGGCTCACGAATTTTCTCGCTCAAGACGACCTGGAGCTGCGAGCCGCCGATCGGCCGATGAGAATTCTCGACGAGCCCATCCGGGTCTGCCTCACGAGCGATGTGAGTCTGGCTTTCGCCGACGCTGCCGAGCTCTCTGCCCACCTAACAATCTCGGCAGACATCGATCGGCACAACTTCGAGTTACTGGTCGCCGGTGCACCGATCGGCTGGTTAAGGGAAGGAACGGCCTGGCCGCTCGATGCGCGCAGGCCCGACGGGACAGAATGCTCGCGCGAAATCTTTCACGTCCGAGATGGCGTGCTCGAAACGCGAATTGACTTCATTCCGATCATGATGACCACGAAACCCGAGATCGCGAAGAGTGATTGCCTCTTCTACGCGGCGCGGGAGAGCGACGCGGCGCGCTAGAAGACCAAGCCTTGCTGACGCGGGCGTCATTGGCAGTCTCCGTCCAAAGAGGAACTCCTTGGCAAATCCTTCGAAAACACAGACGGCGGCTCGGACTCGACGGACGACAAGACTCTCGCGCCACGTCCGGCCTGAGAAGATCGATCTTCATTTCGATCTCGATCCGAAACAGAAGACATTTCGCGGCCAGGCCCTCTACGACCTCCATCTCGATAAACGAACGCGTACGCTGGAACTCCACGCAGCGGACCTGCGTGTTTCTGGCGTTCGCATTCGATTGAATGGCGACATCCTGAAGGGTCGGATCGAAGCACGACCCGAAACGGAAACGATCGTCTTACTCTTCGACCGATTGCTCCCCGCGGATACGATGCGGCTCGAGCTCGAATTTCGCGGTCGTGTCCGGAACGACCTTCGTGGACTCTACCGCTCGGTCGACGAGAACGAGCCCTGGCTCGCAACGCAACTCTGCCCAACGGACGCACGGCGTTTCTTCCCGTGCTTCGACGAACCGGGGATCAAGGCGCGCTATCACATCCGTGTCACGGCACCCCACGATCAGACCGTCATCTCGAACGCACCCGTCGATTTCGAGGAAGACGCAGGAGCGGAACGAAAAACCGTCCACTTCGAAACGACGCCGCCGCTTTCGTCCTACCTGGTCGCGGTCGCGGTCGGACCCTTCACGGCATCTCGTGTCCTGATGAGTGGATCGACCGCAATCTGCGTCTACACGCTACCCGGCCGACAGAAGCTTGGTGCATTTGCTCGCGAAGTTGCGGGCGAGAGTCTGACTCGCCTGGAAGCGTGGTTCGACATGCAACACCCCTATCCGAAACTCGACCTGCTGGCGCTCCCGGATTTCGCGTTTGGCGCGATGGAGAATGCGGGCGCCGTTTTCTTTCGCGACTCGATCTTGTTGTTGGATGTCGAGGAAGCGTCCTGCGAGGACCGCAAACGGGCCGGGGAAACGATCGCGCACGAGCTTTCCCACATGTGGTTCGGAAATCTCGTCACCATGGCCTGGTGGAACGATCTCTGGTTGAATGAGTCCTTCGCAACCTGGATGGCGTACGAAATCATCGACGCATGGCAGCCGGATTGGTGTATCTGGCTCGATTTCGCCCATCGCCGCGAAACCGCGCTTCAAGTCGATGCCCTCGCCACCAGCCATCCGATCGCCCCAAGAATTCGCAGCGCCGAGGAAGCGCATGAGAACTTCGATGCGATTACGTACACCAAGGGCGCTTCGGTCCTTCGAATGCTAGCCGGCTACGTCGGACACGACGTGTTCCGCGACGGCATCCGGCTCTATATCCAGCGTCATCGAGAGCAATCCGCGACGGCATCGGACCTGTGGGCAGCGCTCGGCGAGGTGTCGGGCGCTCCGGTCGAGGAAATCGTATCGCCGTGGACCTTGCAGACCGGGTATCCGCTGGTCAGCTTGAATCGACTCGAAAGGAAGGGCTGTGAGACGATCGAACTCACCCAGGAGCGATTCCTTTCGTTGCCCACGGGCAACGCTAAAACCAAGAAGGCGACGTCTCGCTGGACGATTCCGTGGGTCGGGCGCATCGGCGGGGATGGTTGCGGGCGTGATGCGAAGGAGATGCGCACTCTAAAACATCTACTTTCGAAGTCGCGGGACCGCGTGCCCAGCGGAAGCGGAAAGTCGACGTGGATCTATGGCAATGCCAACGAGGCTGGATTCTTTCGCATCGACCACAGCGACGCGGAGTGCGAGAAACTGCTCGCGAACCTGCCCGACTTGTCACCACTCGAGCGAATCGGATTCATCGGGCATCAATGGGCGCTCGCCCGCGCGGGACGCCTTCCTATCGCGAGCCTTCTCGATCTGGTCGCGGCGCTCGGAGGTGAAGCGGACCCCGACGTCTTGCTTGCCGTCGAAGCGGTTCTCGTCCGACTTGGCCGTCGTCTGGCGGCTAGTCGGGGACCACTCGTCGAGGAACGGCTGCGCGAATGGGTAGCAAGCTGCTTTGGGGAACAGTTGGATCTACTTGGATTCGAGGCCGATCCTGTCGACGACGAACGGCGTCGCATGCGGCGAGCCCGGATCTTCTCGATCGTGGGTCACTTCGCGTGCGTGGATGGTATACGCCAGGCGTGCGCGTCTCGGTTTGCGCAGCATCTATCGACAGCTGACGCGCTTCCGCCAGAACTCGCCGACGAGATCGTTCGCATCGCGGCGAGCGTCGGTGGAGAATCCTTGCACGAGTTGTTATGCGAAGCGACACGAAGCGCGATCACACCACAAACCCGGCGGCGAATGCTCTTCGGTCTCGCCGAGTTCGATCAGCCGAAATTGATCCGCGCGAGTCTCGAGGCCAGCTTCGACGCGTCGCTCGCGCCCACACCGGACCGCGCGGGGTTGATCGCCGCCATGCTGGCCAGAACGACGACCGCACCGGAAACCTGGCGTCGATTGCAGAAGGCCTGGCCGAGGCTCGAAAAACAGATGCCGCCGATCCTGCTCGCACGGCTTGCTGGAGCGACCGCGGAGGCTCTGCCTCATTCATCGGCTGCCGAGATCCGCGCCTTCTTCGATCGCTACCCCCTTGCCGCAGGCTCGCGCGTGCTGCGTCAGATCACCGAAGAGATGGCGATCGCGAAGCGATTCGAGGCGCATGCCGGAATCGAACTCGAAACCTATCTAGCGGCCCACTGAGCGCCGAACCGCTGAGAACAGGTCTTGTTTTACGGAAACTTTCGCTCTACTTTCGCCCAATGCCGCTTCTCAGACCCACTCCGCTTCTCGACATCGAGCCGTCAGCGCTTCGGCCGGCCCGAAAGGGCCGCGGTGCCCGCGCAAACCCGACTGGACGATTCGAGCAGGCACGAATCGAGCCGGATCTCGAGTCCCTGAACGACGGCTCGGACGACGCGGACCCCACGTCTCGGACGCAGGGCATCCCCGATCATTCGCGCAGCGCCATCACATTCAATCGCAGCCCCGACATTCCCTTCGACGCCAGCTTCAATCCATACCGCGGCTGCGAACATGGCTGTGCCTACTGTTATGCGAGGCCAACTCATGAATACCTTGGTTACTCGGCGGGTCTCGACTTCGAAACGAAAATCCTCGTAAAGGAGCACGCGCCAGAACTCTTGCGCCGCGAGCTTTCGGCGTTGCGCTGGAAGCCACAGGTCGTGGCCATATCGGGCGTGACCGATGCCTATCAACCCATGGAGCGCCGGCTACAGCTGACTCGCCGATGTATCCAGGTTTTTGCGGAATTCAGAAATCCCATCACGATCATCACGAAGAGCGCCCTCGTCGCCCGGGACATCGACCTCTTCCGTGAACTCGCAGAGCACCAGGCGATATCCGTCGCGCTCAGCATTACGACACTGAATACCGAGCTCCAGCGCGTGCTCGAGCCCCGGGCCTCGTCGTCACTCGAACGGTTGCGAGCGATCGAAAAATTGTCTGCGGCGGGTATTCCAACTGGCGTCATGATCGCGCCGATCCTGCCGGGACTGACCGACATGGAGACGCCAGCCCTACTCGAAGCCTCCGCCTCCGCCGGCGCGAGCTGGGCCGGACACATCGTTTTACGCTTGCCCCACGGCCTGCGCGACCTATTCGACGATTGGCTGCTCGCCCACCGACCGCTACGCCGCAAGAAAGTTCTCAGCCGGCTGGAATCCCTGCGCGGGGGCCAGCTCAACGATCCACGTTTCGGAACACGCATGCGGGGCGAGGGCCGATTCGCGGCGCAGATTGCGGACCTGTTTCGCCTTTGCGCGCGTCGGCAGGGCCTCGACCGACCGGCGGCAACCCTTTCGACCGACGCCTTTCGTCGGCCAGGAGGATCACAGCTATCCCTCGGACTGGACTAGGTCTTTACGCTGAACCATTCTCCCCGCCTGCGACATCATCGCAGCCGCGCGTTGGAGTCCCTCACATGACCGGATCAGTCGAACTCGCAGAGACGCTCGAACGGATCGATGGGCGCGGATACAAGGCCTATCGCGACATCGAGGGCAGCTGGCAGTTCTCCGAGTTTCTGCTCTTCGTCGATCGAGTTCAATCGGACCCCTTCGCGGCAGCTTCGAAATTTCGCGTGCGCGTCGACTTCGATTCGGTGGCACTTCCAGAGCAGGCACTCGCCAATCGCGTACGCAGAATGGCAACCGCCTCCTGGCTTGCCCGCGCTTTTCGTCGCGCAATCGACGATGTTCATCCCAAGAGAATCGGAACCAGCAAAGGCGGACTCATCAGTATCGACGCGGGAGGCACGGAAGTCCTCGAACGAACAGCCGTGGTCTTCGGGAAATCTTTCGTCGAAGCACGCATCGAAATCGGCCTGCCGGCGGCCGGAAGACGGGCATTGGGCCGCGAGGCCTCGAGGTTGCTTGTCGAAATTCTGCCGCGCATCGTCGCACGCGCCTGGATCGAACGCAGCGAACTCGACGAACGCGATCTAGGCCGCTTCATCGACTGCATAGAGAACCAGGAAGCCGTACGTCGATCTCTAGTCGATCGCGGCCTCGTCGCCTTCGTCGGTGAGGGGGCCATTCTTCCTCGAGAGAGCGGCGCGAGCGAACGACCCATGCCAGCCGAACGATCGTTGCCCTTTGAGTCGCCCCCCACCCTTGTGGTCGAGATCGATGTCCCTCATGCGGATGCGGGTGCGCCGGGTCGGGTCTGGCGCGGAATGGGCATTCCACGCGGCGTGACGCTTCTCGTCGGAGGCGGCTACCACGGGAAGTCGACGCTGCTGCGGGCGCTCGAACGTGCGGTCACGCCACACGTACCCGGCGATGGACGCGAAACGGTGGTCGCGGATCCCGCACTCGTGAAGATCCGTGCCGAGGATGGTCGGGCCATCAGCGGCGTCGACATCCAGGGCTTCATCGATCATCTACCACTGCTCCCGGGTGATTCGACGCCCAGGAACACACGGACCTTCTCGACTCCGGACGCGAGCGGTAGCACGAGTCAGGCGGCGAACGTCGCGGAAGCGATCGAAGCCGGTGCGACCGGACTCCTGCTCGACGAAGACACCTCGGCGACGAACTTCATGCTGCGAGACGTGAAAATGCAGGCGCTCATCCATCCAAAAGACGAGCCGATCACACCCTTCCTCGATCGAGTGCGCGAACTCTATGATGACTTCGGAATCTCGACCGTACTCGTCATGGGCAGCTCTGGCGACTATTTCGGCGTTGCAGACTCCATCATCGAGATGAAAGCCTACCGACCAAGAGACGTCACCGCGCGCGCGAAAACGATCGCCGCTGCGAGCCCAGCGACAACACCT
This sequence comes from Deltaproteobacteria bacterium, assembly GCA_032123985.1. Classification (GTDB taxonomy): domain Bacteria; phylum Myxococcota_A; class UBA9160; order UBA9160; family UBA4427; genus UBA4427. The sequence continues at coordinate 6,904 of JAQBEG010000279.1, read as the reverse complement.
CAAACAACACCTCAAACAACACCTCAATCACCGCCCGGATCCGAATCACGATCGGCGCTCCGGCGGCCACATGATCGCGTTCCCGACCGCAAGAGCTTCGATGCGCGACGCGGCCGACGAGATCTGAAAATTTCCAGCCGAGCCTGTGAAGAAATCGTCTATGGCACGACCGAGATCGACCTGCGCGGTGTCGAGCAACTCTTCGACCCGAGTCAAACACGCGCGATCGGTGCGGCGATCCAGATGGCCGCCGCGCGATTCATGACCGACGGCTCGACACTCTCGGATGTGCTCGACGCGCTCGAGCAATTTTTCGATAACGCGGGCCTCGATCCCCTCGATCCATTTCATCGGCCCGAGCGACATCCGGGCGCATACGCGCGACCGAGGCGATTCGAGATCGCAGCGGCGATCAATCGAATGCGAACGCTACGAACGACTAGCGAGGCGTGAAGTCTAGCCCCAGTCTGGATGCGTATTTCTGCCCATAACGGGCAACCTCTTCGGCCATTTCGGCTGTATACCGATCCTCGAGATGAACAATCTGATCGCCCTCGAATCGGACAGTCTCCTCGAGGATGAGAACCAGATCGGGAATTTCCTCGGCCTGATACCTTGCAGATCCCCGAATCCAAACTTCGCCACCATCCAGCTGCTTCGGTCCGTCGAGAAGCGCCAGCTCCCGACTGTCGAATCGGCGATCGAAGCGATTCAGCACATCCGGGAACCATTCGAGAAGCGCGGCCCGGCCCTCGCAACGCTCTGCACCGAGCATCGGAAGTCCAATCTCGTAGACGGCGTCTTCGCTGAAGAACGGCTCGAGCCCCGTCCAGTCGTCGCTGTCGAAGGCCTTCTCGAATGCGGCCGCGTAGGCGACAAATCGGGCGATATTGGACAATTGAAAACTCCTCGCGAGGGGCGGCTCTAATGGGCGTGGGGTCTGACGGGCTCATTCTGTATCGTGCGCCATGATACATCGATCGGCGCGGCACCGAGCGCCAACTAGATTGCGCCCCAACTCCCCAATGCCACCCCCCCAAAAAAACCCCAGGAGATCCCATGCCCCATCCGTTCCGATTCGGAGTGCAGCTCCACACGCTCCCGACCGCCAGCTGGCAGAACGACGTCCGTCACATTGAATCGATGGGCTACGACTCGATTTTCGTGCCCGACCACTTCGGCACACAATGGGATCCGACCACTGCACTCGCGGGCATCGCGGCTGTGACCGATCGTCTGAACGTCGGTTCGCTCGTGTATGACGTCGACTACCGACATCCGGTCGTCTTCGCCAAAGCCGCAGCGACCCTACAAGTCATGTCGGGCGGCCGACACATCTTCGGCATCGGCGCGGGTTGGATGGAGACCGACTACGTCGAAGCCGGCATGTCCTACGACCGCCCGGGTATCCGCATTGCACGTCTCGAAGAAGCGCTCAAGATCATCACATCCATGTGGGACAACGAGCGAACGACGTTCGAGGGCGAGTACTACACGACGAACGAGATTGCCCAGGCAACCGAGATGCAGGGACACGCCCGACCCTCGATCCTGATCGGTGGAGGTGGGCCACGTCTTTTAAAACTGGCCGGCCGTTATGCCGACATCGTCGGCATCAACCCCAAGCTCGTAGAAGGCAAGGTCACGGCCGAAACACCGGCCGACAGCTCCCCGGAACGAACGCTCGAGAAAATTCGTTGGGTCCGAGAGGGCGCCGAGAAGGCTGGTCGCGATCCGAACGAAATCGAGTTCAACTCGCTGACATTCGTGACCGCGATCAGCGATGACGTCAGCCGACTGCGCGGCGCACTCGCAGGCAGCAGCGGAATGACCGTCGAGCAGGTCGCGGATTGCCCGCTCTTTCTGACGGGCTCCGCGCAGGAAATCCGCGAACGGCTCACACAACGTCGCGAGGAGACCGGCATCAGCTTCGTCGTCATTCAGGCCGGAGATCAGGCGGTCCTCGAAAACTTCGCGAAGGAAATCGTAGGGCCGCTCACGTCGACGCATTAAATTCACCCGGGCTCGTCCTCTCACCTACACCCTCAGGAGATTCCCATGTCTACTTCGATGCACTCTGGCCAGACAGCTCTCGTCACGGGAGGTGCCTCTGGCCTCGGACGTGCCGCCGCGCTCCTTCTCGGCCGAGAAGGCGCTCGTGTCTGTATTGCCGACCGCGATGGGCCGGGTGGCGAAAAAGTCGCACAGCAAATCAAGGATTCGGGCGGCGAGGCGGTGGCCTGCAGCGTCGACATTTCGACAGTCGACGGCAACAAAGCCATGGTCGCCAGAACGCTCGACGCCTTCGGTGCTCTCGACGTTGCGTATCTGAACGCCGGCATCGCGCGGGGCTCGACGATACGCGGAGGTGACGTCGACGTCTGGGATGAGGTCATCGCTGTGAATCTCCGCAGCGTGTTCCTCGGAATGCGCGCAGTCGTCGAACCGATGGTGACCGCTGGCGGCGGATCGATCGTCTGCACCGCTTCGGTCGCAGGACTACGCGGTGGATCGAATATGCCGTCATACTACGCGTCAAAGCATGGCGTCGTCGGACTGGTGAAAGCCGCGGCTGTCGAATTTGCCTCGCTGAACATCCGTGTAAACGCCGTCTGCCCGGGCGTCATAGACACGCCTATCCTCGGCCCGGCCCATGGCGTCGAAGCCATCACGAATCTGCTCGGCCGCGGCCATCTCCTGGGTCGAGTTGGTCAGCCCGACGAGGTTGCCCAACTCGTTTCCTTCCTCGCGAGCACCCGGTCTTCCTTCGTTACAGGCGTCGCGTATCCCGTCGACGGCGGGATGACCGCGTCGCTCGGTGGCGGAGGTCGGGGCGGCGACATGGATGAGGAATCGCAGAAAGCACTATTCGCACAGCTCTCGGCGGGCGTACCGGAAACGGGTACGAAGTAGAAGCCGAGAGCGCTCGTCGGTCAAAAGGAATCATGAAGGCGTCGAGCCCTCACGAACGCGTGGGACATGCCCCTAGTTCCCCTACCATTCGAACTTCATCCAAAGGAGTCCCACGTGAGTCGTCCTGTCCTCCGCACCGAATTCTGCAAACGCGTCGGTATCGAATACCCCGTCATCCTGGCCGGCATGGGGCCCGTCGCGGGCACGGGCGCGCCGGTCGCGACGGCTGAACTCGCCGCGGCGGTTTCCGAGGCCGGTGGGCTCGGCGTGATCGGCGGCGTCGCGTTTTCGCCCGACCAGCTCCGGGAGCAGATCCGAAAGGTGCGCTCTCTGACCGACAAGCCCTTCGGTGTCGATCTCCTGCTCTCGCCTAACTTCCTCATTCCGCGGGGAAGGGCGGCTGCGAAGTCCGCAAAGACCGCGACGTCTCTCCCGCGCATCCAGCTCCCGGAAGATCACGTCGCAGCGATCAAACGCATCGCCCAAGAACTCGAGATCGAACTCGTCGAAGCACCACAGGAACAGATCGACATGGGTTCGTGGGTAAAAGAGGGCCAGAGCTGGGCCGGTTCACAGGTCGAAGTCATTATCGAAGAAGGAGTCCCGGTCTTTGCCTCGGGTCTCGGCACACCGGGACCATTCGCCGATGCATTGCGCGCGAACGGGACGACCATTCTTTCTCTCGTCGGCACCGTACGTGCCGCCAGCCAGGTCGCCAAAGATGGCGCCGACTATGTCGTCGCCCAGGGCACCGAGGCTGGAGGGCACACCGGGCGCATCGGCACGCTCGCGCTGTTGCCACAGGTCATGCAAGCCATCGCGCCGACGCCCGCGATCGCAGCCGGGGGCATAGCGGGCGGCAATGCTTTGGCTGGCGTACTCGCCATAGGAGCCGAGGCCGCCTGGTGCGGCACCCCATTCCTCGTCGCCGAAGAGGCCAACCAGCCCGATCTGCAAAAACAACGCATTCTGGACGCGGCTGCCGAAGACACTATCGTCACTCGGCTCTACAGCGGCAAGACGATGCGCAATATTCGAAATCCGTTGATCGATGCATGGGAGCGTGAAGGGTTGATGGCGCTGCCGATGGGCGTGCAGGCCCTTCTGATCCGTGATCTGCAATACTCGATCCAACAGGCGGGTCGACACGATCTGCTGATGAACGCGGCTGGCCAGACCTCGGGCATGCTCAAGAAACTCCGTCCAGCCCGCGAGATCCTCGAAGAGATGGTCGCCGAAGCCGCTGAGATCTTCGCCACGGAGCTGCCGAAGCGTATCGAAGCGGCCGTCTGACCGGCAGACCGATTAGCGTCGGCACCTGCGTCCACAGGTCTACACCGGCCGTACGTCGCTCACGACGATGGATCTTTGGGCGGTAATTGTGCGATTGTCGTGCGATCGTCGTGCGATGAATGATGACCAATACGAATCCAGCCAAGACGGCGAAGACATCGATCTCGCTTCCGTTGATCGAGTTTTGCGAACCACGCGATCCGTGCGTCGCCGCATCGATTTCAACCGGCCAATCGAGCCCGAAATCATCGAGCAGTGCATCGAAATCGCCACTCAGGCACCGACCGGCATCCATGCCGAGAACTGGCGCTTTCTCGTCGTCACCTCGCCGGAGAAAAAGGCCGAACTGGCCGAACTCTATCGGCGGGCGTACCTGACGATTACAGAGGCCCGTGGAGTTCCACTCAAACCGGCTCAGCGCGCTCTCGCCGATCGGCTCCACGAAATGCCGGCGCTGATCCTCGTATGTGCGGAAGGTCGAGTGATCCACGGTTCTGCGCCCATGCAGGTGGGATTCTACGGTTCGATCCTTCCCGCAGCGTGGTCACTCATGCTGGCGCTGCGTGCCCGCGGACTCGGTTCGACCTGGACCTCGCTCCTCGTCTTCCACGAAGAGGAAGTCGCGCGGATCCTCGAAATTCCGCAAGAGATCTCGCAGACTGTCATGCTTCCGGTCGGGTACATGAGTGGCGCCGTTCTCAAACCGGCTGTCCGCAAGCCATCACGCGAAGTGACATACTGGAATCAGTGGGGCGTTTCTCGCGAATAGGGAATTTTTTGCCACTGAATCAGAAAGGAAACAAACATGAGTTTTCTGGATGGAAAGATCGCAATCGTAACCGGAGCTGGTCGCGGCATTGGCCGCGAGATCGCACTCAACCTCGCATCGGAGGGCGCCCGGGTCGTGGTGAACGATCTGGGTGGAGACGTGGACGGCGGCGGGGCGGGCCAAGTCGCCGACGAAGTCGTCTCGGAAATTCGCGCAGCCGGCGGCGAAGCGACCGCAAACTACGCTTCGGTGGCGACCGTCGAGGGAGGCCGATCACTCTTCCAGACCGCGATAGACAACTTCGGCGGGTTGGACATCCTCGTGAACAACGCTGGAATTCTTCGCGACAAAACGATCTTCAACATGGAAGAAGAGGACTGGGACGCGGTAATTGCCGTCCACTTGAAGGGTCATTATTGCTGCACTCGCCCCTTCGCCCAGTACATCCGAGAATCTCGTCGCCCGAATTGTCGTGTAATCAATTTCTCGTCGGTCTCGGGCCTCTACGGGAATTTCGGACAAGCGAACTACGCGGCCGCCAAAGCAGGGATCGCCGGCTTCAGCCGAACACTCGCGCTTGAACTCGCAAAATACGGTGCGACCTCGAACGTGATCTCTCCTGGTGCTGCAACCCGAATGACGATCGACTTGATCCAAGGCAGTGGTCGAGAGATTGATCTCGAGAATCCACTCGAAGGGGGCAAGCCGATAGCGCGCGTCGTCACATGGCTAGCCTCGGACGCGAGCAAGGATTGCAGCGGACAGATCGTGCACGTGATGCGCGGTCTGGTCGGGATCATGCAGCAACCGGCAGTCATTCGTTCGTTTACGAGCGATCATCTCTGGGAGCTCGACGAGCTCGATGGATTGATGCCATCGCTACTCGATGCGCGCGCGGCGAATGTGGAGCGAGCGAAGCAGGAAGGCGAGCCGACGAGCCGCTGAGAATAGCGGCCCGCGCATTCAGACTACTGCATATGCAATGGCATGCTGCATTTCAGCATGGCATCCTTGGAGCGAGCGCCGAGCCAAAGTCGACATCGATTCAACTTTTTACCCTACCCATTCGGAGACCCACCCAAGATGAGCATCATCCTCTACGGAGCACCCCTCTCCCCGTTTGTCCGGAAAGCGGATGCCCTCTTACGCGAGAAAGGCGTCGAGTTCGAACTCGAAAGCGTGAACATCATGCCGATGCCCGACTGGTTCAAGGAGATCAGCCCGGCCCGACGCATTCCAGTGTTGCGCGATACCTCGGTCGGCAAGGAAGGACCACTCGGAACGATCCCCGACTCCTCGGCCATATGCGCGTACATCGAACGCAAGTTCCCCGAACCGGCCCTCTATCCGAGCGATCCGTATCTGCATGGCCGCGCGGTTTGGATCGAAGAATTCTGCGATTCGGAGCTGGCCCTCCCCATCGGCATGGGGATTTTTCGCCCGATTCAGTTTGCACGCTTTCAGGGCAAGGAGCCCGATGTCGAGGCGGCCAAGAAAAGTTACGCCGAGAAACTTCCGAAGCCGCTCGACTATCTCGAGGCAGAACTCGACGGCAGCAAGTTCGTCGTCGGCGACGCACTCTCGATCGCCGACATCTCGATTGCCTGTCAACTCGTGCAGCTCGAGCTCGTAGCGGGTCCACTCGACTCGACACGTTGGCCTAACCTAGCCGGCCTCGTAGAGCGTATGGCTCAACGGCCGAGCGTTGCCCCATGCATCGAGATCTGCCGCAAGATCGTAAAGCAGGACCCAATCGACCTGCGCGGGTGATGCGCTTCGCGTTGTAGTCCTGACCTATGTAGCGACCAGCGGATGCCTGTCTGAAAACGAACTTCGGCGAGATCGTCGCAAAGAACGAACGCAGAGAAGATGCTCATCAGCCGGGCATTCAGACCAATGTCCGCACGAAGTCGCGGATCTTCATGCGAT
>JAQBEG010000278.1:0-7035 GCA_032123985.1 Deltaproteobacteria bacterium | reverse complement strand
CATGGCCGTCATAAGCCTTGTCGATGTCATAGTCCGAGAAGCCGTAGCCCCGCGCGTAGACCCGGTAGTGGGTTTCGTCTCCGACCTTTCCACCAAAACGACCCGTGACGCCGGCTTCCCTGTTGCCGGCATACGCGCTGAGAAGTGCACCCTGAGTGTCCTCTGAATTCTTCGTAATGATGTTGATCACGCCGTTGACCGCATTCGCGCCCCAGATCGTTCCGCCGGGTCCTCGAATGACCTCGATTCGCTCGACATCCTCGATCGGGTAATCCTGTGTATCCCAGTAGGTGCCACCGAAGGTGGGTGTGTAGACGCTGCGTCCGTCAATCAGGACGAGAAGTTTATTGGCGAAGAGTCCGGCATTCCCGCGTGCCGAAATGGCCCAGCGGTTGGCATCGACGCGTCCGACCGAAAGACCGGGCACCGTGCGAAGCGCCTCGGGAATGACGGTGAAGCCGCCGCGTCGAATATCCTCTGCGGTAATCACGGTGATCGCCGAAGCCGCTGATGTCTTGCTCTGAGCCTTCTTCGAAACCGAAGTGACCTCGACGTTCATCAATTCTTCGAGGCTCAACTCGGTGAGATCCCCGACAGCGGCCGAAGCCGAATTCGCTGCACAGACCAGAACGATTGAAATTCCGAGAATGCGACTGAACCGACTCGAATGAAAAGAACGACCGCGAAGTGGATTCGATCTCATGGATCACCTCAAGCGCCGTACTCTGCCTTTGTGTTAGGGCATGAAGTCGCGCTAGACATTCAATCGGATGACGTTTCTCAGAGCTTGAGATTCGACTCGCCGACCCCTCGATTCATCGACCTGCGTTGGAGAATGGACTGAAAGCCCCGCACTGAATCAAATACGAAGAGGGGAAAACCCTTCATTCATTGGATCGAATCGGGCCACGCGAGTGCGATATCGTCGATCCGATCCCGTTGCGCGGACGGTCGCGAGCGGATGCAGGAGCGTCTCGATGGCTTCGGTGAATGCGGATTTTCTGGCCAGATGGCACCCGGTCGTACGGGAACGTGATCTGGTCGAACTCGAGAAACTTCTCGCTTCCGATGTGACCATGGGCGCCCCGCCCTATTGGGACAAACTGAGCGGACGTCCACTCGTCCACCACCTGCTCGGGTTGATCATCCATACGATCGAAGACTTCACCTACCATCGCGAATGGCATGACGACTCGCTCGGCCGAGGCGAGATCGCGCTCGAGTTTCGCGGTCATGTGGGTGAGCTCGATCTACAGGGCATCGATCTGATCAGTTTGAATGAACACGGCGAGATCCAGAATCTCGACGTAGTCATCCGACCGATGAACGCGCTGTCTGCGCTTCGAGACGTCATCGCTCCCCAGATGGCGGAATATCTACGAAAGATGACCAGGTAGGCGCGATCAGCTCCGCAAAAACTCGTTAACATGAGATGGTGAACACGCCCGCCGATCCGCAAACGTCAGCAGCGCTCGAGCCTTCGACCGCATTATCCGAAACCTATACTCGCTATGCGCTCGGCCTGCTGGTCGTCGTCTACGTCTTCAACTTCATCGACCGATCGATCCTCTCCATCCTGCTCGAATCGATCAAGGAAGAATTCGAGGTCTCCGACGCCTACCTGGGTCTCTTGTCCGGGCCGGCATTCGCGATTCTCTATTCGGTCGTCGGACTCCCGATTGCGCGCTGGTCGGATCGCGGCTCACGAACGACGATCATCTCACTCGCGGTGCTGGCATGGAGCGGGATGACCGCGGTGACGGGACTCGCTTCGACTTTCAGCCAACTCATGCTGGCACGCATCGGCGTCGGAATCGGTGAAGCCGGCTGTAGCCCACCCGCCCATTCGTTGATCTCCGACTATTTCCCACTTTCGCGCAGGGCGACCGCGCTCTCGATCTACTCCCTGGGAATTCCGATCGGCGGAGGCATCGGCTTTCTCGCCGGCGGCTGGCTGGACGAATTCTTCGACTGGCGAACGGCCTTCATTGTCGTCGGACTGCCCGGCGTGTTGCTTGCGCTGATCGTCAAACTCACACTCAAGGAGCCAAAACGCGGAAATTTCGACGAACCCGCCAAGGCCAACGCACCGCAACCCAGCGTGGGACAGGTCCTGCGACTCCTGAACGGGATGAAGTCGTTTCGGCACATGGCGATCGCCGCGTCGCTTCATGCGTTCTATGGGTACGGCGCTGCCGCCTTCTTGGCAGCCTTCTTTCGTCGTTCTCACGACATGGACCCCGGCGAGCTCGGAACATGGCTCGCCAGCATCGCTTTCACGGCGGGCGCGTTGGGTACTTTTCTAGGCGGCTATCTCTCGGATCGACTCGGCAAGCGGGACGAACGCTGGTACATGTGGGTTCCAGCATTGGCGACGCTTGCCTACATCCCCTTCGCATTCCTGCTCTATCTATCATCGAGCCCCTATGTCGGTTTGGCTCTCTCTTTTCCGGGGTCGATCCTTGGCGGCATGTGGCTGGGCCCGACTTTTGCGATGACACAAACCCTGGTTCCCGCCAGCATGCGTGCGACTGCCGCGGCCGTCCTGCTTTTCTCGATCAACATGATCGGACTCGCACTGGGTCCACAAGGCGTGGGGATCTTGAGCGACCTGCTCGTCCCAACGTTCGGAGTCGAATCACTCCGCTATGCACTCCTGATCACCGTCGTGAGCTTCGCGGCCTGGTCGATCTTCCACTACGCCATGGCGTCGCGCACCCTTCGCGCCGATCTGCATACGGAGAACCCGTTTGCGTGACCACACGGCATGAGCTCGCCGCAACATCTCGAGGTCTCAACGTCGCGAGAACGTCGGCTGGCTCCAACCTTCTAGATCGAATCCGGTAGATTTCGACGCATCGCCTCGAAGCTGGGCGCGCGCGTAAGAATATCGATGATCCGCTTTCCGGGACGCTTGTAGACAAATGGGAGGAAGCCCTCGCCTTCTTGTGGGTTCGGCCAATACGCCAGACTCCAGGGTGCTTCGAACCGACATTCCGTCTCGACGCCCTCTCGGTTGCCCCGAGCATCGAGATAGATCCAGCTCCCGCTCGAACTCCAGTAGACTGCGTTGAATGCATGTAGTACGAATCGCCCGGGGCGCTCGCTGTCGCGGGTCCGCACATAGCAGAATCCGGTCGGAAATCCGGCATAACGCAAAAAGCCAGCGAGCAGATGGCTCTTCGCATAGCAAAGCCCGGTTCGCTCCTTGAGGACGTCGCTCGCGCGGCAGGTCTGGACCTCGGTTTCCACATCGAGAGAATGATCGATCTCGTCGCGCACGAAATTGAAGAGTCCTCGCACGCGGTCCTCGGGCTCCGTGCGAGTCTCCAGGATCGTCTTCGCCGTCGACATCATCGTCGGAGTCTGCCAATCGATCGTGATCGTGTCTTCGAGATAACGGCCGAGCTCCCCACTTTCGGGCTCGGGCATCGCCTCAGTCATCGCCGGCCTCGTCGCGACGCCGTTCGAGGAGGTCCCGAACGATCACACGCGGCACGCCCAACGATCGGAGCGTCGTCGCAACGACGTTTTCGATCGAACGCCGGAGATGAAAAACCCGCTCGCCATCGACCATGACATAGGCCGGCTGATGCGCATCGATGAGCGCGATGGCGTCCCCGCCGAGTTCCGTCTTCAAATAGTCGACCGAGGGCTGGACATTCTCGACATAAAACTCGAAGCGACTGCGCAACGCCTCTGCATGATCGTCGGCCCGCCCCCGCTTGCCCGCCCGAGTGCTCATCTCCGCCTTGCTGATCGAGAGGTGAAGGACCTTTAGGATCGGAACATCGAGGGTGCGAAGGAATGCCACCAGATGCTGTGCTGCAACCACCGTTCGCGGGTAGCCATCCAGGATGAAGGGGCGCTCGTAGCCGTCCGATTCGGCCGTGATCGTTCGTTCGATCTCAGCGGAAATCAGATCCTGGGTCCAGCGATTTGGAATCAGCAGGCCGCGCGCCGTGCAGAACTCGAGCCACTCGAGTTGACTGACCGAAGCCGAACCGCTCACGTCGTCGGAGATGAAGCGACTCGGCGTCCGACCAAAATACCTTTCGAGATCGACCAGGTTGCGCTTTACCTTGTGATCGAGATCCTCGTTGGTATCGATGCAATCGAAAATGCTGACGTTCTGCGAAAGGGCGTATTTATCAGCGAGAAAATCGGCATATTTCGGATCTGATTTCGCGCGCTCGACCGTTGACCGAAGGATCGCACCCATCGACAAATGACGACGTGGGTCGATCGAGATGACGTCGCAGAGTGCGGCCGCCACCTCGCCCTTCCCGCAACTCGACGGACCGGTCAGGATCACGACGCCCGGACCGCGCAGGGCGATCGTCTCGACGCGAACCAGCGATCGGGATGAGGTCGGCAAATTCGTCATCGCATTCTCACTATACTCGCTTCCGATGCAGCCGAGAGCGACGCCAACGTTACCATGCTTGTGGACCATGACCGTCTTCGATCCCGACACATCGCACCCCTCCCCGCCCGTGACGACCAAAAAACGTGAAGCCGAGGACTGGGTACTCGTCCTGACCGCGGAGGGAATTTCTTCAGAGGTCGTGCGAAGCGCTGCCGGCTTCAGCGTACATGTGGCCCCCGATGACCTCGCCGCCACCCGCGAAATCCTGGACGCCTGGCGGCTCGAGCGAATAGAGCGGGCCAGGCGCCTGGCACTCCCGGTCCCACGCGGAGCGACGACCCTCGAAGCGACCGCCGCCTATGCCTTCGCGCTCAGCCTGCTCGCCTTTCATCTCGGGCTCGAGCACGCGGGTCACTGGCTCGAATTCACGGACATCGGCAAGAGCCAGGCCGCACTCGTCCTCGAAGGACAATGGTGGCGCCTGATCACCGCGCTCACGCTTCACGCCGATCTGCCCCATGTTCTGGGCAACACCCTCTTCGGGGGTTTCTTCCTCGCCGCGGTCGCGGGCCGGCTGGGCATCGGCGTCGCAGTTCTCTGTTTCGTCACGACCGGAACACTCGGCAATCTGGCAAATGCCCTCTACTACGGATCGGCGCACAGCTCGGTCGGGGCCTCGACTGGCGTTTTTGGGCTGGTCGGAGTGCTCGCGGGCCTCGCTGCTTGGCAACGTCACCTAACGGCGACGCCAGGCCGAGGCGCATGGGTCGCCTTCGCTGCGGGGCTCGCGATTGTTGCAATGCTCGGGAGTGGGGGGCCGCGGGTCGACTTCTCGGCCCATCTCTTCGGGCTGGCCGGCGGCGGATTGACTGGACTTCTACTCGCCGCCCCCTTCGCCGTCCGACCGCGCTTGACCCGGATTGGCCAAAGCCTTGCTGGCGCGTCTGGCGTCGCGGTGATCCTCGTCGCCTGGCGCTTCGCGCAGCCTTAGGTCGACTCGATCCCGCGCGGGGCGAGCTCTACACGTCGACCCAACGACCTCCGGGTTGAGTGGTCGGCTCGACATAGGCGTCTTCGGCCCAATTCCACCTATCCCATTCGGAGGCCGGCGGGAGCGAGACGCCCTTCGGCAGTTCGTCCTCTCGAACGAAAATTGCGTTCGGAAAGAATGGCTCCGTGAAGGCGAGGACATAACCCTTTTGCCGACCCAGTTTTTCGAAGGCCGCGAGGCTCGCGCCGTGATACTTCACGTAGCTCTCGTGATCCCAGCGATAGTCCGAGTCGTAGACGATCGTTTTCGCACTGCCCGGAAGGAAGAAAATGTTGTACTCGACGATCACGACGCGAGGCGAATACGCGTTGATGGCTTTCCAGACCCAGTAGTCATGGCCATCGATGTCGATCGAAAGAAGATCGAATTCCCGAGGCACGTCATAGCGTTCGAAGAGCGACTCCACGTTCTCTGGATCGACATACTCGCGCTTGACGAGATCGCCGTCTGCGCGATCGCTGCCCTCCATGAGGAGCCCCGACCATCCGTGATTCAGTCGGAGGTTCGCTGTATTCGAGTGATGCACACCATCCCATGCACCGAACTCGACGAACCTTCGGTTGAGCACACCAATCTTCTCGAAGAGACGCTGCAGCACTCCGTCTTCGCCGCCTTGAGAGAAACAGCTCGACGCGGAGGCTTCGAGATCGTCTTTCCAGGTTTCCATCGGAGCGGTCTTCATGGTCATCAAAATCCATTGGCCTCGTACATGGGCCTCGTACATTAGCCTCGTAGATGGGCCTCGTAGATGGGGACCCGCGCTGCGCGGAGGGAATGGGAAGCTATCATGCGGGCCGCAATTTGGAGACCTGGAACATGGAAAGCGAGAAGATCTATCCGATCGGCAAGGCCATCGTCGGCCTGACCTGGCTCATCGCGACCGCCTGCTTCTTTCCGCCGCTCGAATCGAGTTCGCTCGCCGGCTTCGGCCGCAGCCTCTTCGCGGTCCTCGCCGTCGTTCATCTGGTCGAGTGCGTCGCGTTTCTGGGCGTGCTGCGAAGGAGTCCCCGACCTCTCATCGGCGAGCTCTGGCAGACCTTCCTCTTCGGAATCGTGCATGTCTCGATGTTGCGTGCGGAGCTCGGCGACACCAAGGGCTAGGAGCGCTCAGCCCGGGTGTAGAGACGCCCAGAGTCGCATGGCCGCGTATGCGCGGTACGGGCGGTAGATTTCGAGCGCGCGTTCGACGTCACGCTCGGGTCGCGGTTTCTCTTCTGGTCTGGAAATCGCTTTGCGCAAACCGAGATCGCCGGCGGGCAAGGCATCGGGCTCTCGCAGTACGCGCATCGCGACATAATGCGCCGTCCAGGGACCGATCCCCGGTAGCAAGACCCAACGTTCGACGTCCTGTACGAGCCCCTTTCCAGGCTGAAGCAGACTCGGGTCCTCGAGAACTGCACGCGCCAGCCCACGGATCGTATTGGCACGCGCACGAATGATGCCCACTTCCTCCAGTTCCGCTGTCGCAAGTCGCTCGGGGCTCGGAAAGACACGCAAGAGTGATTCGCATTGCGCGAGCCGTCTTGGCAGCTTCGATCCCCAACGGGTTGCTACGCGACCGGCGATCGTGGTGGCTCCCTTTACGCTGATCTGCTGACCCAGGATGCCGCGTACG
>JAQBEG010000277.1:0-7687 GCA_032123985.1 Deltaproteobacteria bacterium | reverse complement strand
GAGGACACGAGGGTGGCTTGCGCTCGGGAACGCTGCCCGTTGCCTTGATCGTCGGGCTCGCACGCGCCCTCGAGCTGTGTCTGGACGAGCGCGAAGACGAGGCCATCCGTCTCGCGGGTTTGCGCGATCGACTCCGAATGGAGCTGGAAGCTGCCCTTCCCGGGCGTGTTCTCCTGAACGGTGATGAGACGCAACGACTTCCAGGCAATCTCAATCTCTCTTTCGAGGGGGTCGACGGCGAGCGGCTCGTGGCCGATCTGGCTGGGATCGCGATTTCTTCAGGCTCCGCCTGCAGCTCTGCGAAGCCGGGACCGAGCCCAGTCCTGCTCGCGCTGGGTCGTGAGCCCGCGCTCGCGAAAGCGTCGCTTCGATTCGGGTTCGGTCGTTGCAATACACCGAATGATGTCAGCGAGGTGGCAGGTCGTATCGTCTCGGCGGTGGCGGCACAGGTGAAATCCGACTGAGGCCCCTGGGGAGTCTGGGCACAGCAGAATCGGGCAAACTGGATGGTTGTGGCTATAGTGCGGCCTTCGCCGAAAGCGATCCCCGGTACCGACCTGACAATCGTATCCGACGTATCCGAAGTCTGGACTGAGCATCAGCCGGGCCGCCGCCGGCTCGTCCTTAATCGCGCCGAGACCTCCACCAGCTAGCGGAAGGAAACAGAGAAGTGAGTGAACTCAAGTCGACCAACATCACCTGGCACGAGGGACAAGTCAGTCGCAGCGATCGTCAAGCCATGCTTGGACAACGTGGCTGCACCATCTGGCTGACGGGTCTTTCTGGATCGGGCAAGTCCACGATCGCCGTGGCCGCCGAGAAGGCGCTCAACGAGCTCGGGCGGCTGACCTACATCCTGGACGGCGACAATATCCGTCATGGTCTGAATTCGAATCTTGGATTCTCGCCCGCGGATCGCACCGAGAATATTCGCCGAATCGGCGAGGTCTCGAAACTCTTTACCGATGCTGGCGTGATCGTCTTCAGCTCCTTCATTTCTCCCTACCGCGCCGACCGCGACGCAGTTCGAGAAATCATGGGCGAGGGAGACTTCGTCGAAGTCTGGGTCGACGCGAGTGTCGAGACCTGCGAAGGCCGCGACGTGAAGGGCCTCTACAAGAAGGCGCGAGCCGGCGAGATCCCCGAGTTTACGGGCATCTCTGCGCCCTACGAAGAGCCGAAGAAGCCCGAACTCGTGATGGATACGAACGGTCAGAGCGTCGACGAAAGCGTGGTCCAGTTGGTCTCGTTTCTCAAAAAGAGCGGATACCTGAACGACTAGTTCCGCGCTGGGCGCCCGACCTCTCCAGCCTCGCTGTGGGTGGACGATGAGGATTGGAAGGGTGATTCTGCTAGGAATTGAGCTGAGGGCCGGTCGCGTCCCGGCCGAGAACTAGATCCGCGGAGGGTGGGTGAGCACAGCGATCGTAGGATGGATCCACCGGGCCATCGGTTCCGACGAGATGAGCAGAAACCGAGCCGATCTCACCGGATCATGGACCGGAACGGCGCTGCTCTTGTCGAGCGTGCTTTGCCTCACGGTCGCGGCGAGCGGTTGCGCCTCGCTCGGCTCCTTCGGTTTCCCGGGCCAGAGCAGGGAATCCGCCGCCCGGAAGATCCCGTTGCGCATCGTACGCCCCGAGGCGCCCGTCGACTACGACGTGCTGGTCGCTGAAGTGGCCCAGATCGATGGCCGATTTAGTGAAGCCCGTGAGGCCTACGAGCGAGCTGCGGAGAAGAATCCCGACTCGGCCATCATCCACGAACGTCTTTCGCGTCTGTCCTGGCAACTCGACGATGTCGACGGTGCGGTGAGGGAAGCAGAACGCGCCTTCGAGTTGGATTCAGAATCGGTCCGAGTTCGGCTTTTCCTGGGTCGTCTGTATCGACTCCGCAGGGATTTCGCTGGCCTCGACCGGGTTCTTCGCGACAGCGAGGGTCGGCCACTCGATGCCGACTCGACCTACGTTCTCTACCAGGTTGCGTTCGAGAAGGGTGATCTGATCGAGGCAGAAAATCTCGCTCGCCAACTCGCGGAGGCGGAGCCGGAACAGCTGCGCGGGCTCCTCGCTCTCGCGACGGTCCAGGAACAGCGTGGCGATTTTGATTCGGCCGAATCGATCGTTCGTCGGGGACTCCAGTCGTTTCCCGAGCACTTTCTTCTATACATGCGCCTGGCCCAGATCGAGCGCGCGCGCGGAAATCGCAGCGGCGAAATCGCCGTCTATCGAGAAGTGCTCCTGAGTCATCCGAGTCATTATGGGATTCTGCAACGCCTTGGTCAGGCCCAACTCGACGGCAATGATCTCGACGGTGCGATCGAGACCTTCAACGAGATCGTCGAAAAATACCCCGACGACATGAATTCGCTCAGACGACTAGCGTCGCTCGAGTATTCGGCAGGCCGGTATGAAGCGGCAGCAGCGCGACTGGAGGTCGTACTCGAACGCGACTCGGATCAGCCGGAACTGGCGTTTGCACTCGGACAAATTCGAAAAGCAATGGGCGACAGCGCCGGAGCGGGCGAAGCGTTCGGCCGGATCGAACGCCAGGACCCCGACTACTTCGACGCGCGCATTCAGATCGCTGCAATTCTCGAATCCGAGGCTCGCTACGATGAGGCCATCGAGGAAATCGAACGACTGCGGATGCTCCGACCGGATCGTCAGCTCGACTTTCATGCGGCGGCGCTGCGGGTTGCGGCGGGCGATTTCGAAGGTGGTGTCGCCCTTCTCGAAAGTCTACTCGATGGATCTCCGAACGATACCGAAGTCTACTATCAACTCGGAGTTCAGTACGGCACGAACGGTCAGGTCGAGATCGCACTTCGCCATATGCAACGAGTCCTTGAAGCGGACCAGAACAACGTGAACGCCCTCAACTACATCGGTTACTCATGGGCCGAGCGTGGCGTGAATCTGGTCGAAGCTGAAGAGCTGGTTCGCCGAGCCCTCGAAATCTCACCCGAGGATGGATATATCACTGACAGTCTAGGATGGATTTACTACAGGATGGCTGAGCTGCTCTTCAAAGAGTCGCGCAAGGATGAAGCGCTCGGGCTTCTCGACCGCGCACAGCGGCACCTCGATCAAGCCGCCGAGCTGACCGGTGGAGACCCGGTCGTCTCGGAACACCTGGGCGATGTCCTGCTTCTGCGCGGCGATAAGCAAGGCGCCCTCGAACGCTATCAAGAGGCGGTCGATCTCGACCTGCGCGAATCCGAGCAGCCCTTGCTTCTCGAAAAGCGCGATCGATTGCAACGGGATCTCGGGCGATCGCCACAGACCGGCGAGGCGCCGTGAGCCAAGGAGGAGCATTGGTCCCGGTTGTCGGGCTGCTCCTGTCGTTGCTGGTTGCTGGCTGTCGCACGGCACCGGCGCCCGGACCGGGCATGCAGATGACGGGCACGAGGCTTTCCATTGACGATGCGCGCGCGGAACGCGTTCTTCGCAATTACCTCGAACTGGCCCGGGCTAGATCGGCAATGCGGGGGTCGGCGCGCGTCCTGCTCGAAGGGCCGGATTTCAAGCTGAATCGCCCGCAGAGAATCCTCGTCGAGCGACCGGCGCGAATTCGATTCGAAGTGATCGGGCTCTTCGATCAACTCGCGGCCATGCTTGCGACCGATGGTCGGCATTTCGGCTTCTATGAGGTTTCGAGTGGACAGATATCGAGGGGTCGTGTCACGCCAACGCTGCTCTGGGATCTAGCCAAGATCGATTTGGCCGTGCACGAAGTCGTGGGGCTCTTGCTCGGCGCACCGATGCCGACTCCCGGGGTTGCGCGAGCCGCGGTCTGGCTCGAATCTGATGGCCGACTTGCGCTGGTCTTCGCGTGGCCCAAAGACGAACCACCGCCGAATTGCAGCGAAGATCCGGATCGCGCCCTTTTTGAGTCCGATTGTTTCGTGTCCTTCGACGCGCTCGGTGAAGGTGGCGAGATGTTCTTCTTCGATGTCGAGGGAAGACTCGTGGAAGTTCGCGATCTCGATCCCGGTGGCGTGATCCGAGTTCGTGCGACCTTCGAAGACTACCGATCACTTGCCGACGACGAATTAGCTGCTGCGTTTCCGAATCGGATTACGATTCGCTCGCCACGTGCCGCGTCCCTGGCACGCTTCGTCTGGAATCGAGTCATGCTGGCGGATGAGCTGCCCGATCGATTCTTCATGATTCCCAATCGAGACGCGTCGAATCAGGACGGTTGATTTCTTCGGCGATCGCCGATTGGGGAGATGAAAGTGCGGGAGAGTCGCGATTGATGCTGGAAGGACGAAGGTGGAGCGCGCGGATCCTCATTGGGAGCATCGTACTCGTCCTGACTGCACCGATCGGTTGCGGAAACGATCCCTATCCGCCGACCGAGGACGCGGAGAAGGTTCTCTACAGTTCGTTTCGAGAGGCGCCGCGCACCCTCGATCCCGCCACCGCTTACACCACGACGGCCCATGCGATCACGGGCGCGGTTTATGACACATTGCTGGCCTACCACTTTCTCAAGCGGCCCCTCGAGCTCATACCCGGGCTTGCGGTGGCGATGCCGGAGCTGACCGACCTCGCTGATGGTCGTGTGCGGTACCAATTCGAGTTACGTCGAGATCTGCTTTTCGCGAACGATGAATGTTTCGAACTCGGTGGGCCGGGACGCCGGACGAGGGAGGTCGTTGCGGCGGACGTAGCCTTCCAACTCGCGCGGATTGCAGACCCAGCAGTCGGTAGCCCCGTCATCGAACCCTTTTCGAATATCGTGGGTTTCCAGGATTTTGGTCGCAAGCTCGTCGAGCGTCGCGAGTTGGATCCACTTTTTGCAGAACTGCCCGTTCAAGACCAATACGCTGCGATCGGCGGCATCAGTGGAGTCAGGACGCCATCGCGCTACGTCCTCGAGGTGACGCTGAAGGAACCCTATCCCCAGATCAAGTATTGGTTCGCGATGGAGTTCACGACCCCCGTCCCCTGGGAGGCCATTGCATGGTACGACGGTCAAGAAGGTCGACCTCGATTCGATGATCATCCGGTCGGAACGGGTCCCTATGTGCTGTCGGAATATCATAAGCAAGCGCGTTATGTGCTCGAGGGATCCGAGAACTGGTACGGCGTGAGGCATCCCGAGTGGCAGGCGCCCGCAACTGTCTTTCCCAGCGAGGGTGATGAGGAAGATCTGGTCTCGGGTCGTCTCGACTACGCAGGTCGGAATCTGCCCTTCATCGATCGAGTGGAGGTCATTCGCGAGAAGGAAGAGATCCCGCGCTTCAACAAATTTTTGCAGGGCTATTACGACGCCTCGGGAATCATCAAAGAGAGCTTTGACAAGGTCATCCGGGAAGACGCGCTCTCGGCCGAGATGCAGCAAAAAGGGATGTCGCTCGGCAAGGGTGTATCACCCGATGTGTACTACATCGGTTTCAACTTCGACGATTCGGTCATCGGCCGACCCGCCGGCGATCGGAGCCGGATGCTCCGCCAGGCAATGAGTCTGGTGATCGACGTCGAAGAATTCTCCCGCGTGTTCCTGAATGGACGTGGCGTGCCGGCGCAGTCCCCGATTCCTCCCGATATCTACGGCCATGATCCCAGCTATGTGAACCGATTTCGTCAGGTCGATCTCGAGCGCGCCAGGGCTTTGATGGTGGAAGCGGGCTATCCCCGCGGAATCGACCCGGCGACAGGCGAGGCACTACGACTCACCTTCGATTCGTACGACACGACGACGGCAGGCTTGACCCGGACCCGGTTCTATACGTCGGCCTGGAAGCAGCTCGGGATCGACGTTCGGATCGAAGCGACCAACTACAATCAATTTCAAGAAAAACTGGCCAACGGCGCTTATCAGATATTCAGCTTTGGCTGGGTGGCGGACTATCCTGACCCCGAGAATTTTCTTTTCTTGCTCTGGTCCGAAATGGGAAAGTCGAAGCATGGCGGACCCAACGCAACCAATTTTTCCGATCCGCGCTTCGACGAACTCTTCTTGTCGATGAAGGCGCGGGAGAATGGACCACAGCGTCTGGCCGAAATCCAGGAGATGACCGCGATCCTTGAACGGGAGCGACCATGGATTGAACTCTTCCATAGCGAGGACTACTCGCTCTACCACGGCTGGGTTCGCAATGTAAAGCCGATGGGTCTCTCGATGCCGACCTATCAATACCGAGACGTCGATACGGCCATGCGTGCAGAGCGGCGTCGCGAGTGGAACGAGCCGATCCTCTGGCCGGCGTACGTGCTTGCGCTGTCAGTAGTTCTGCTCGTTATTCCCGGCGTCCGAACCTATCTGAGGGAGCGCCAATAGATGGCAGCCTATGTCCTTCGACGACTTGCCTACGGAGTTGGCGTTGTGTTCGGTGTCCTTTTTCTGCTTTTCGTGCTCTTCTTTACCGTGACGGAGCCCGAGGATATTGCGCGCAAGGCGCTCGGTGACAAGGCACCGCCGGAGGTGATCGAACAGTGGAAGATCAATCACGGTTATGACCAACCGTTGTGGCCGTGGCAAGACTGGGATGAGAATCTGCTATTCGATCATTACCGCAAGATGCTGACCTTCGATTTTGGTCTCAGTGATGCGGACGATTCCCCGATCATCGATCGAATTCGCTTGGGAATGGGCCCGAGCCTCTCGCTGACGATTCCGCTTCTCGTTCTCGGACTGTTGGCCGCGATACCCCTCTCGCTTCTCGTGGCCTTTTTTCGCGAAACGTATATCGACCGTATGGGTGTTCTGATCTGCGTGCTCGCGATGAGCGTCTCGACACTCCTTTACATCATCGGCGCCCAATTCTTGATCGGGAAACTTCTGCGCTGGTACCCGATCTCGGGATTCAATTTCGATCCGATGCTGTTGCCGCGCTTCCTGGCGTTGCCCGTGATCGTCGGCGTCGTGAGCGGCATTGGCAGCGATGTGCGGTTCTTCAGGACGGTCTTTCTCGAGGAGAGCAGTCGTGATTTCGTACGCACAGCACGGGCAAAGGGGGCGAGTGAGCCGCGCATCATGGTGCGACACGTCCTGCGCAACGCGCTGATTCCGATCCTCACGCATATCGTCCTGGCAATTCCCTTTCTTTTTACCGGCTCGATTCTGCTCGAAGCATTCTTCGGGATACCGGGTCTGGGTTCGATTACAGTCGACGCGATCCAGGCGAACGATTTCTCGACGCTGCGTACGATGGTTTATATCGGGTCGCTTCTCTTCGTATTCGGGCAGGTGGCGACAGATCTCTCGTACGGGCTCGTCGATCCGAGGGTCCGTTTCGACTCATGACTATCGAACCTCATATCGCATCCAATCTCGTGACGATCGCATTGCTCGTCGCGACCGCGTTCCTCGTCAGGTTGATTCGAAGGGAGAGGCTCTGGCGAGAGGCTGCAGTCGCACTCTGGAGCCGTCGGAAGGTCGCGATCGTGGTCGTGGGGATCTACTTGACGATCGGGCTGCTCGACTCGCTGGCCTGGAAGGGTGGCGTGCCGGAGAATACGGTCGACGTCCTGCCTAACGCCCCGTTGACGCTGATCGATCGGCTCTTTCTCGGAACGAAGGAGGCCAGCTATTCGGCCCCCTTTGCAGATTTCGAGTTCTACGGCGGAAGGCCCCTGCGTCTGCCCGGGTCTCATCCGTTCGGGACCGACATCCTGGGTCGCGACGTGCTTTACCTGTCGCTCAAGGGGGCCCGAGTCGCGCTTCTCATCGGGGG
>JAQBEG010000276.1:0-6950 GCA_032123985.1 Deltaproteobacteria bacterium | reverse complement strand
CCCTCGACCTGCGCCTCATCAGAGTCTCCCGACGTGGTCGACTATACGGGCAAGGAATTATGCGGGTCGGCGTGCATGGCGAATCGGACGTATTCGATCTGTCGAAGGGCGCCCATGTCACCATCGAGGATCAAAATCGTGTGATCTTCTCGGCAGACTACGCGAATTGCAGAACGAATGGCTGGCGTAGCCACACTTTCCGCTGCCTGGACGAGTCGCGTTCGTCCGTCGTCTATTTCCACAAACTCCGGAGCGAGAACAGCGTGCGATTCGAATTTTTTGGTCGGAGTCGCGCGGCGCCAGATGAAACCAAAGTCCCGCTGACGATGAGAATCTCGACCGGCGACCTGAAACGAGCCGGCGTCGCGCCTGGATGCATCGCGAAACGCGGGCATCTGATCTGTAAGAGGTTGGCCCCGTGGCGGACCCGCGAGGGAAAGACCTCCTCCCGTTAGCAGGGCCCCACCGGACCGTCGAACCGGTCGTCAGCCGAACAGCTCTTCTCGGCCGGCCGTGCCCTCCCTCGTCCTCAGCGCGTCGACCGGTTGCGGTCCATAGCCAGCGCGGAACGGTGCTTCAGCACTTAGGTCGCGTCTCAAATCGTCCGACACGAAGATCTGCGATCTTTGCCCACCTCGATGGCCCCGCGCCCGGAGCAGTTCCCGATGGATGCTCGACGACTTGTACATACCGCTCGCTGGGCCCTTGCCATCGCGCTCGGCCTGATCTGGTTGGTGACAACCGCTTGCGACGGACTCGACCCCTCGATCGCCTTGCCGTCGTCAACGACCGTCAGCGAGAAGGCAGAAAGTGTCCCTGTCGCAGCCAGCAGTCGCGACCCGGACATGCAGTCGATCGGTCCGGACGCAGCCCAGCGGATCTATTACCAGTTCGTCGATGACACCGGAAACGTTCAGTTCGTGGAACGCCTTTCGGACGTACCCATCGCATGGCGCGAGCAGGTCGGTTACGTCGAAATGAATCATCCTCCGCCGCTCACGCCCGAGGATGCACGCAAGACGTGGCGTGTCTCTGCCGATCGCGCCACAGAAATCATGCTCGCGGCCGCGAACAGGACGCCGAGCGATCGAAATGTGCAGGATCAAGCTGGAGACGTGGTGCTCTACTCCGCAACGTGGTGTGGCTACTGCACGAAAGCGCGGGCCCATCTCGATGATGCCCGAATCCAATACGAACTACGCGATGTCGATAATGAGGCTGTAGGCCGCGAGTTGCGCGAGAAAACCGGTCGGGGTGGCGTGCCTGTGCTCGACTTTTCAGGTGAAATCCTGCGCGGCTACAACTCGGATCAATACGACCGGGCCATCCGGTCGATCCGGTCGATCCGGTCGATCTAGAGCTCGTCGCGACGGCTCAGCTCCGGAGCATCGACCGGCGCTCGCGGCGCGGCCCGGCGACCCCGTTTCGTATATCCTCGACTCAATCGATCCAGGAGATTCCATGCGCTTGTCCGGAAAACGTCTACTCGTCGTCGGCGCCTCGTCGGGGCTTGGAAAGGCGGCCGCCCTGGCAGCCGCCGCCGAAGGCGCGCGAGTCTGCGTAGCGGCGAGACGAACCGACCGGATCGAAGCGACAGCCCACGAAGCCGGAAACGGCGCCATCGCCCTGACCTGTGATGTGCGCGACGAGTCATCCTGTCGAGCCGTCGTGGCGGGTGCAGTCGAGGCCTTGGGCGGCTTGGATGCTGTGGTCTACGCCCCCGGCATCGCGACGTTCTGTCCGATCGAGGAGATCGACGCGGACTCCTGGCTCGCCGTCCTGGAAACGAATCTGATCGGCGTGAGCCTGATCTTGAATGCTGCGATCGAGCATCTCGAGGCAAGTCGAGGGAAGGCTGTCGTTTTCTCCTCGATCGTCATTGACGATTCACCGCCTAGACCCCAGCAAGCTTCATACGTCGTCAGCAAAGTCGCGCTCGAAGCATTGATCGAAGCCTGGCAGGCCGAGCATCGCGGCGTCGGATTTACCTCGATCGCCAACGGCGACACGCTCACCGAGTTCGGAACCGGGCACGACCTCGCGAAGCTCGCACCGATCGTCCGGGAGTGGGTAGACCAAGGCTACCTATACGGCCGAATGATGGACGTCTCGACGGTCGCAGAGCAGGTCGTGAACGCTCTCTGCGCCAGCGAAACCATTCGTCGCATCGCAATCACACCGACCTACGCGTACGACAATGATCGCTGATTCGAAACGCTCCGCGAACTAGCTCTCATCCCATGTCATCGGTTCGCCCAGACCGTACAAAGCAGCATTCATCCGATATGCGAGACCAACGGGCCGTTCGGATGCGAGCTTGCGCCAGGCATTCTCTCTGGCCCGATCGTGAAAGCACTGAAAAGCTTCGACGTCGGACAAGCCCGACGTATCGATGCCGATGTGCTCCTCGAAGAGCTCACAGCGAAGCGCCCTCACCGTATCTCGATGCCAAATAGAGGCGTTGAGTTCAGTATCCGTTCGGAACGAGCGATCTGCGGTGTTGGTCGAGCCGATCGTCACCCAGACATCATCGACTAGCATGATTTTCGCATGCACGTAGATTTCGTGTGGAGTTCCGTCTTCCTCGACACTGGCGATGGCGGCCATGCTGAAGGACGAATGGCAGTCGAGCCCCGCGACGAGGTCGAAGAACGGTGCGAGCGCCGGTTGGATTCGAGCCTCGGCATAGGCCGGATGGGCGCGACCGGGGAGCAGGAACACGACATGGACGCCCCGCTCGAGCGCTTGTTTCAGGTGGCCCACGATCTTGGGCGAGCCGATCGCCTGGTCCTCGATGTAGATGCTGCTCCTGGCAGCGTCGATCGCTGCGATGTATTGCTCGTAGATACTGAACTCACCCGCTTGGATCGAAAACGCCTTGCCGCCAGGGGTCGCCGTCGTATCGCGGTAGCGGCCCGCCTGGACCGTCCGCGTGATCTGCACCGGGACTTCACCCACCGCTCCGGAGACCTCGGTCGGGAACGCGAGGTCCCCTCGGTCTGCCGCCGGAGGCCAGTGCCCATCCTCGCGCTTGCCTTCGCTCGCTTCATTCCAGCGCTGGACGAAATTGTGGTGCACGTCAGTCGCCGCCGGACCGCGCAGCTCCAGATAGACGTCGTGAACATTGCCGTGTTCGCGCGGCGCATGGCCACGTGCCGCAACCGATCCGTGGTCGAGATTGATGCCCCCGACGAACGCGACCTCATCCGCGTCACCGGAATCGATCAGCCAACTCTTCTGGTGATGGCAATGATCGTCCGGCAAGGCGTCCCAGCGGGCACCGAACTGACTCCGCCTCTGTGCGAGCCATTCGCGCTGGTCGGCGGTTCCAGGAAAGTGCGTGCTCTTCGAAACCTCACCGGAGCGCCAGAAGATCACTCGCACATCGACGCCGCGGGCGACGGCTGCATCGAGCACATCGAAGATGCTGCCGCGTCCATCGGGCAATTGAACTTCGTGCTCGAGGAAGGCGACCGTGCCCCAGACTCGCCTGCGCGCAGCCTCGATGGCCTCGCAGATCCGCCGAAAAGCCGGCTCGCCGTCGACCAGGGCTCGGACTGCGCAGCCCTCTCTAACCGGATAGCTGCCTTCTAGTACGGGAGGGACGTGATGAGCCTGGTGAAGCATCGAAACCTCCTGAGAACGACGACAACCCGTGAAACACCGTCTTGTTGGAAATGCATTATCGGAAATGCGATGTCGAAAATAAATCGTGCCTTCGCCGCAAATGAAACCTCTACGACCGGTAGAGAATCATCTGGGTACAACGAAACAATGCCATGGTCCTGGCGCTCGACTGGTTGATGACATCGACGTCCCAGACCTGGGTGGTACGACCGAGATGGACCGGGCGGGCGCTTCCAAACACGACCTCACCTTCGCGCGCCGTGCCGAGGAAGTTGGTCTTGAGCTCGACCGTGGTGAACCCTGCCTGCTCGAAGTCAATATGCTCACCTATGCCAGCAGCACACAACCAGTCGGCCAGAGTAATTACCACGGGTGCCCACAGATAACCGGTCCCGGCGACGACGGGTTCGGACACCGTGAAGTGTCCCGTCACTTCGGCCTTGCTGCAGGTCAGGATCTCGATGCCGACCATGCCCGGATGTTTGGTCGAAGCGAACGCGTTGAGGTTCGCGACGTTATCTTCGACCATCTCTTTCTCCGTTCTAAGCAGAAAGCAGCTCCTGAACGATTCCTCGCGCAAGGTTACCGTCGAGTTCGGCCTTATGTGATTTCATGAGCGCGCCCATCACCTTTCCCATGTCCTTTGCCTCAACCGCCCCAGTCTCCGCGATCGCAGCCTCGACCCACGCCCGGGTTTGCGCCTCATCGGCGAGCTGCGGAAGAAATTCCTGGATCACAGCAAGCTCCGCACGCTCAGTCGCCGCCATTTCCTCACGCCCGCCCTTCGTAAAGGCTTCGATGCTTTCCTTGCGCTGCTTCTCGAGTTTGCGCAGGAGTGTCTCGCAAACTTCGTCCGAAACTGAATCGGAGCCGTCTTTCTTCATTTCGTTTAGGAAAGCACTCCGCATCGAGCGAAGCGTGGCCAGGCGCAACGCGTCCTTGGCCTTCATTGCGTCCTTCATCTGTCTAGTCACGTCATCAACGATCGACATCATTGTCCTCCGAATGCGCAGCATAGCCCGAACGAGGGGATATTCAGGCGCGTTGGCTCGACACCGACACGACCTCTCCCGTCATGTACGAAGCGTAGTCGCTCGCCAGGAACACCATGACGTTCGCGACCTCCCAGGGTTCCGCCCCGCGACCAAAGGCTTCTTTCGCCTCGAGTTCATCGAGCAGTTCCTGGGGCGTCGTTTTCTTGAGAAAGGGATGGATGGCGATACTCGGTGAAACCGCATTGATGCGGATGCCGTATTCGGCCGCTTCGAGGGCGGTGCATCGCGTAAACGCCATCACACCCGCCTTGGCTGCGGCGTAGTGAGCCTGACCTTTTTGTGCGCGCCAACCCAGAACGGAAGCGTTGTTCACGATCACGCCATTCTTGCGTTCGATCATGTGGGGCAGCACGGCGCGCGTCATCCGAAAAACGCTGTTCAACGTGATGTCGAGAACGGAGTTCCATTGATCGTCCGTCATCTCAACGACCGGAACCTCTCCGCCCAATCCTGCGTTGTTGATCACGACATCGATATGCCCCATCTCTGCGATCGCCGCCGCGATGAGCGAACGCACGTCGTCGTCATCGCGCACATTGCAAAGTTGACGTCCCACGGAGTGACCGGAGATCTCCTCGAGCCTCCCGGCCGCTTCCTCGGTGCGTTTTTCGTGAATGTCGCTAATGAAGAGATGAGCGCCCTCTTCCGCACAGCGCTGCGCAGTGGCGAATCCGATTCCCGCTCCGGCGGCTGCGGTGATGAGTACGGTCTTGCCACGAAGCAGGTCGTGCGCCGGGACATACGGGGGCGGCGGAACTTTGGACATGGAACCCCTTCTGGGTGAATGTGGCTAACGACTCTAACGAGGTTCGCGCGGCAGACCGAGAACGCGTTCGGCAATGATGTTTCGCTGAATTTGATTCGAGCCCGCGTAAATCGTGTCGGAGCGCGTAAAGAGGAACATTCTCTGCAGTCCCGTCAAATCATAAGGCTCGCCGCGCGCCAGCTCGGCATCCGGCCCCATCACATCCATCGCGAGCTTACCGAGATCGCGGTGCCAGGTCGCCCAGAAGATCTTCGAGATGCTCGCGGACGGGGGAGGATCCGCACCGTCTTCGACGCCCGAAAGCGTGCGGAGCGCGTGATAACGCTGAATCCGTAGACCCATCCAAGCCTGAGCGATTCTCTGACGAACCAAGGGATCCTCGTTCTTGCCGTTTCCCTTCGCAATCCGAATGATCTCGTCGAGCTCATTCTGAAAATTCATTTGCTGGCCTAGCGTCGAGGCCCCTCGCTCGAACGCGAGTGTCCCCATCGCCACCGCCCAGCCCCCGCCGGCCTCACCGACGACGTTGCTCGCCGCGGTTCGCGCGTCGCTGAAGAAGACCTCACTGAATTCAGAATCGCCCGTCATCTGAACGATCGGCCGGACGTCGATGCCGGGTTGGTCCATCGGAATCAACAGGTAGGAAATCCCCCGATGCTTGGGCTGCGCGTCGGGATGGCTGCGACAGAGAGCGAAACACCAGTCCGCAGATTCGGCACCCGATGTCCAGACCTTCTGACCGTTCACGACCCACTCATCGCCATCGAGCTCGGCCCGCGTCTGAACGTTCGCCAGATCCGAACCCGCGCCGGGCTCTGAATAGCCCTGACACCAGACCTGTTCACCGGAAAGAATCTTCGGAAGGAAGCGTTGCTTCTGCTCGTCGCTTCCAAAGTGAATCAAGGTCGGGCCGAGCAGCCCCTCTCCGATATGACCGACACGCCCGGGACCGCCGGCGCGCGCGTATTCCTCATGAAAGATCATCTGTTGAGTCAGCGTGCAGCCGCGGCCGCCGACGCTTTTCGGCCAGCCGACCCCCACCCAGCCATGCTGACCCATGCGTTTTTCCCAAGCGTGGCGCTCGGAGAACAGCGCGTGCTCATCGCCCGGCCCGCCGCGCCCCTTCACGATCTCGAATTCGTCGCGCAGATTCTCGGCTAGCCAGTCGACGATCTCGTGTCGAAAGGCCTCGTCCTCTTTAGTGAATCGCGCGTCCATCAACATGACCTCGGACTGGCTCGGACTAGACTGGAGCTGGCGTCCCCGAACCCTCGCGAGTCGCGACTGCGGTGTACGAGCATTGGAGCGCGCTCAGATATTACGATACGCTACGACTCGTAAGCAAGACCCCTCGCGCAATCCCCGACTTTGCCCGGGTCGACCGGAATCCAATGATCGAATCCGCTTCTCTCTGGCCACGGATCGAAGCACGAGCGGCTGCCACGCCCGACGACCGCCTTGCCGTCGATGCCCTCGACCGGGAAATCACGTTCGGCGAGTAC